>JAQZBA010000056.1 GCA_029239365.1 Herbinix sp.
CTTTAAATTAACCCTAAATTAACGATCTCATAGCGATCTCTAAATTAGCGATCGCTATGAAAACAGATAACTCGTCATAGACAACGACCCAAGAACGCAACTATCATTATAGACACTAACCTTGTCATCAGCATCTGTCGCTCCGATGGCATATAATAAGGGATAATAATGCTCCGGTGTATAGAAAGCGATTTCTGATGATTTCCCGGCTCTCTCATATTGAACCACGTCATCATAATGCTGTCCCAGGATAGCATTCTTAATATATGCATCGAACTCCTCCGCCCAAGGATAACCACCCTCAAGCTCCCAATTCACTCTCGAAAGGTTATGGACAACATTACCGCTCCCTAGAATTAGTACTCCCTGCTCTCGTAAGGAACTAAGCTCCTGTCCGATCCGGTAATGTGTAGCCGCAGCTGCACTTTTATCTATGCTAAGCTGATAGACAGGGATGTCTGCTTCCGGGAACATCCGACATAGCACGGACCAGGAGCCATGATCTATCCCCCAGCTATTATCAATCTGTACCTCTCTAGTAAGAAGTCCTTTGGTTGTATGAGCAAGCTCCGGCGACCCTTTCACAGGATATTTTAGCTCATAAAGCTCCTTCGGAAATCCATACATATCATAGATCTGCGTTGGATGTAAGGCATCACAGATTCTGGTTCCTGCTGTATACCAATGGGCTGAGACTGATAATATTGCCTTCGGTCTCGGCAATTCGGTCCCAAGGTTAGCCCAATTCCTGGTAAATTCATTATCTTCTACTGCGTTCATTGGTGATCCATGGCCTACAAACAGAACAGGCATTTTACTCATAACTTGTTACCTCCTTAAGCAATCTTAATCCCATTATAATACATGTAATGAATTATTGCATGTTATGCTTTTGTAATATTCATGTTATTGTCTTTTCTCTTCTTTCGATCAAGCACTACCATGATGACCAACTGTAATAATCCCAATATAAAAAATGCCAAATGAATATCAAAATGATCCGCCACTAAACCACAGATCGGGAATAATATCATCATCAGAACCGAAAACAACATACTGTTAACTGAGATTATGGTCGCACGTTGCTTCGACGGAATCAACTCATTGATAGCTGCGGACTGAATCGGATACAGGACAGCATTGGCATAATTGATAATTCCAAAAGCTATGATAGAAACAATCAGATTATGTCTGCTCATCGCAAGGATCCCAAACCCCATTAGCGTAGAAGCCACATATCTCGCCTTGTGTCTGAACAATGACAGCATTCTCTCGCTGCTAAGTGCTCCTAGAATCGATATCATACTGGCAAAAAGCATAATCATGCTTATTTCAATCTTGTTCAGTCCAGCCAAACTGAAGAACTCCTGTCCATAAAAGAATACGATCGTATGAAACGTAAAGACAAAGGGATAATATAGCAGTATATTCCTAAGGTCTACATCGCTTCGAATAATCTCAATACATACTTTAAAATGATCCTTCAAGATAGCAAAAACCTTCCTCTTCGTCTCCAGTACTGAGAATTCATCCACTCCGATGCTTCGACCAGGATCCGAACCTAGCTCTGTGGCTTTTTTATCCTGATTATTATCATTCTTAACCTTAGGTTCCACGAAGAGTAGCGCAGGTATTAACGCCAGAAAGGCAACAAAGACTGATATGATATAACACCAGGCAAAAGAGTATTCTGCAATCACTCCACCTAATACAGTAGCTATTCCTTGCGCTATTTCGATGAGCACATTCAACCGGCCATTTACCTTGATGTATCGTTCTTCCTGCCCGAGCTCTTTCATACTATCATAAACCAGCGCTTCCTCAGATCCAGAATTCAAGTTTTGGCCTATCGCAGAAATAGAAAAGGCAAGTGCAAAATTCCACATGTTTCCTCCGAACAGACAGAGCAAGGAAGAGATAGCACTGAAGATTCTTCCAACCAGAATGACCTTTTTTCGTCCGAGCAGATCTGCTAAAGCCCCCGTCGGAACCTCGCATAAGAGACTGGTCAGATGATAGATTCCCTCCACAATCCCGATCTGCCATAAGGACATACCTTTGAAAACCATATATAGCACCCAGATCGAACTGGATATATCAAAATTCTTAAGAAAGCAAAAAATATAATCTGATTTTATATTCCTACTTACATTCCTACTTAAGGCTCTACTAGTATTACCTTTTAACCTTTTATTCAATGTTCTGCCAATTTCTATATTCATAATTTCGCTCCTTATCCTTCTCATTCACTCGACAGCTATCGATCATGCCCAATTATTCTTCCGGTTCGAGTACGTATTCACATTATCATGAATAAAAAAGGAACATAGATCTATTCTCAAGATTTATGTTCCTTTGGAGCTACTGCGATTTAACGATAGAAAGCACGCTTCGCGAACTTTCTATTATTATGAATTAGAAATAATCTATGGGCTTCCCTAAAAAAGGGCGCAGTAGTCCCGTAAAGACATTGTAATAAATGCTTTTATCAACGAACTGCTACTGCAAATTGGTGTGTAACCAAATAAGCTCATGAATTATCTCCTTTCAAAAATATTTGTTCCTATATTATCACGTATTAATCTTATATGCAATGACTATTTACATTCCCTTAACTTCATTATGACTATTAACATTCTCTTAACTTCATCCTCTGCAACAAAGTTCTTAACAGATCGGATTGAGCTGTTAACTGTTCGCTGGCAGCTGCGCTCTCCTGAGCTGTAGCAGAATTTGTTCTTACGATATCAGAGATATTGTTTATCTTCTCCAGTACATGCTCGACTGCTCTCTGCTGTTTATTGGTTTCCTCGAGTATATGATTCACCGCATCTGCAGCCACATCAATATGATTTTCCGTATCTTTAAGCACCTTTGCAGTATTCTTTACTTCACTATCACCCATATGAACCGCATTCAAGGTATCTTTAATCATCTTTTCAGTTTGCTTTGATGCTGTAGAACATTTTTCAGCGAGCTTAGCCACTTCATTAGCCACTACAGTGAAGCCTTTTCCTGCCTCTCCTGCTCTGGCTGCTTCGATCTGAGCATTTAATGCCAGTAGATTGGTTTGATCAGCAATATCATTAATACTTTGAAGAACAATTGCTATTTGTTCGCTTGTATTGTTGATGACTGACATCGTAGCTACTAAATTGTTCATTTTTTCTCTGCCTGTTTCTGCGCTATTACGTGCGCTCCTCGTTAGTCGATCCGCAGTCTCGCATAGAGCCTCATTGGATTTTGCATTATTTGAGATGTTTTGTATTAATGAGGAGATTTCAAGAATAGCAGTATTCTGGCTACTGGTACCCTCTGCAAGATTCATCGCCCCATCCGATACCTGTCCTGCACCGGCATAAACTTCATAGGAAGCTTGCTCTATCTGACGGAATACACCATTTAAGAAATCCAAAATCTTAGTTAAGGATATTTGAATCGGCTTGAAATCACCAATATACTCCACATCCAAAGCAATGGTCAAGTCATTATCAACAATATGCTGCAGTTTATCTGAAATATCATGAATATAGATATTTAAAGACTCTACCGTATCGGACAACCCTTGAGCAAGAACACCGATTTCATTGTCTCCCTCTCTCATTATCTTAACTTGAAGATTACCTTGTGCAATCTCCTTGGAGGCATCGGTTAATTGTATTAATGGCTGGCAGATTGCTTGGATTGTAATGTTTACCCTTCTGAGTATGATTATTATTGAGTAAATGATGACTAATAACGCAGTTATCGTTGCTATGACGCTTATCATCAGTGTTAGGTTACTATAAATAGCACCTTGTTCACTCATTAATCCAAAAAGAGTATTGATTGTTCCTTCCAAATCAGTAGCCAGGCTCGATGCAGCACCACTATATAACTTGGTAGAATTATATCTTCCTTGATCTTTTTCATATTGGATAATCTGATCTTTAATCGGTATGTATTCCTTTAACAATGCACTAATTCTATCATATGCTTCTTTGCTCTCCTCCTGCTTCATGAGAATCGCTAAGCTGCTTGCATCTTTCACCAGTTCTTCAGATAACTCATCAATACGACTGATACTATCTTCCTGAGTATCAAAAGTCGAATCATAGACCAGATATCGTAATTGGGCATGCAAGGAATTAAATTTCAATTCAAGACTACCAACTCTACCTTGACCTGAGCCATAGATCTCGAATACAGATTTATTCACAAAGGTAATTGTTATGGTTAATACCATCAGTAGTATGATTATAGTTGATAATACACCGATTGCTCTATAAAAAGAACTCTTTAGATGTCCACTTACGCTGCCTTGATCCGGTCTATGCGATTTCCTAATCGATAACATATCTTTCCGGCTCTTACTAAGAATCATATCTCATACCTCTTCTTCTATAGTATATTGTATATGATATCTGCAATTGCGTTATCATCATTGCTGACAGTAATGATATCGGCCTGCTCCTTCAAGGATGATAATGCATTCCCGGTAGCAATACCAACATCGGCTGCCTGTAGCATTTCAACATCATTGTTGTAATCTCCTACCGCATACACTTTGCATCCAGAGTTCATCCTTTCCTTCAGATACAGCAGTGCGCTTCCTTTGCTTACTCCATAGGGAAGATACTCAAGATAACTCTCGGAGGAGAAGACCCAACTTAGTTCTTTCTCAAGATCGAACTCAATCATAGCTGCATTGAGCGCTTTCAGTTCCTCTGCCTCACCACTAAACAATATTTTAATCCAGGGGAGGTCTGCAATTGCATCGATCTGACAGAATTCACAAGGCTGATGAATTGAGACAAGATATGGGTCTGCCAGCGACTCAGGGGATACAAAATAACACAGTTCAGGGCAATATATTTGAATGGCTACCTCTGAGAATTCCTTTAGACAATATTCGAGGAACACCTTCAATCTTTCTTTTGATAACTCATTTAAGGATATAAATTGATTAGCAGCAAAATCATATACACCGCATCCGTTATAAAGGATGCAGGGCGCATTCACCTTGATTTCATCCAGGAATAGTACGGAATTCAACTGGCTTCTTCCGGTAGCTATCCCAAATAATCCACCATTTTCGATGAAATACTTCACAGCTTCCTGATTTTCATTGGAGATGATACCCTGCGAATTAAGCAGAGTTCCATCCATATCACTAAGTAATAATTTATTAGTAAATTTCTTCATAAGCAACTGCCTTCTTTCTAGTCTAGTCATCAACTATCCCACTAGTTTCGCTTCTTAACAAATCCCGTTGGAGACATTGAGGTATACCGTTTGAATACAGTACAAAAGTGCTTATAATCAGAGAAACCCGTCATATCGGAAATCTCATAAACACGATATCTGCCCGTATTTAGCAATTTTATTGCCTGCTGAACACGATAGGCATTCAACAAATCCAAGAAGGAATGATTGGTAACATCCTTAAATTTACGGCTCAAATAGCTGGCACTGACTCCCAATTCTTCGGAGATAGCTTCAATCCCTATCTTCTCTCGATACTTTTCTTTTATTTTTTCGATTGACTTAGCCACATAACCACTTTCCGAATGATCCAGCTCCATAAAGTAGTTCAAGTCCATTCTGGAGGAGGGATTATTTCTGTTTTCCAGAGCAAATTCTGCTTCCCTTTTCATATCCAGCTGATCATGAAGACCTTGAATCACCTCGATTATCTTATTCTCATCAATCGGCTTAACCAGATAATCATAGGCTTTTAGTTCAATCGCTCTTTTTGCATATTCGAACTCAGTGTAGCTAGTTAGAATAATGCTTTTGAATTTCACATACTCTAATCCCTGTCGAACCATCTCTATTCCATCCATCTTGGGCATTTTGATATCCGTAATTACAACATCCGGCTTATACTCAATAATCTTTTGGAGTCCGTCTTCCCCATCCACTGCCTCTGCAACAACGACACAATCCATACTTAGCCAGTCAATTGTGAACACTAAACCTTTGCGTATGATATCCTCATCTTCAGCTATTAATATTTTTAGCATCGCTACCTCCAGAACTTTCAACATAACTTGCAGGCAAGACAATTTTTAAAGTTGTACCTATTTCATGCTCGCTTTGAATTTGAATACCGTACTCATCACCGTATTTTAGCTGTAATCTTCGATTGATATTATATAACCCGGAATGACTGCTTTCATTCGTACTGCATCTTAGCACCTGTTGCATTTCTTCTAATACCTCAGGTTCCATACCGGCACCGTCATCGGAACAAATCATGACTAGTTTGTCATCCTCCATGTATCCATTAATCTCAACGACTAAGTGTTCTCGACCCACGAATCCGTACTTGATCGAATTCTCAATCATCGGTTGTAACAAAAGTTTGGGAATGATACACTCCTCAATCTCCGGTGAAATATCAATGGTATACTGAAAACGTTGGTTAAAACGAAACTTCAATATGCTCATATAATTCTCCATATAAGCGATATCTTCATTCACTGTTACTTCTTCCTGTGTGTTACTAATACTATACCGAAGCAAAATAGACAGATTAAGAACCATCTTACTTGCTATTTCAGGCTCCATTTTACACATAAATCTTATATTCTCCAGTGTGTTAAATAAGAAATGAGGATTAAACTGCGATTCCAACTGTTTTGTCTGTGAAAAAGCAACTAATTTTCCCATCTCTTTATTTCGTTCAATCTGCTCCTTCAGGCTGTCCAACATCTGATTATGTGCGTCTGCAATCGTTTCAAACTCATCTTTACTGTTGATTACTATATGCGTATCCAGGTCACCTTCCTTTGCCTTTTCAAAGGAATCAATAATCACATATAAATCTTTCGTTTTTTTTGCTGCCATCCCCTTGGAACTGATGAATACAAATAAAAACATCATAGTAAAGACAAAGAGGAGTACGATTACGATATATTTAATAATCAGCAGCTGATTACTGAGCGGTAAGATAGAATATATATTGATATGATTATCAAGGATTGGGCTTGATGCAATGAAAAATCTGCCTTCTTTACTTTCGATATGACTTCTTGCTTTTTCTACAGTCAGATCAAAGCGCTCCAAAGTATCCAAGAACTTGAAGTTATTCGTGACAAATACCCATCCATTTTCATCTGTGATTACTGTCTGTGAATCTAGCTTAGCAATCTCAATCTGAAATTGCCTGCTATCAATTACGAACATTGCATAACCATTGATTACATTATTTTGTACCATGGCTTTACCAATCACTAGCTGCATATCATCTTCGCCGGGATCCTTCAATAGCTTAATCGCTATCTTCGTTGGGTTCTGTTTCATGATACGAAAAATCCCCCAATTACTCGCATACCTACCGTCCAAGTAACTAGGAATAGTCTTCGTACCCATAATGATTGGAGTAATCGTTTGATCGTATACATAGATATTCGCCTTTTTATCCAGCTTATTTGCGACATCATAGATGTGCTCAAATATCTCTACTCTTTGATCAACATCGACCTCGCCATCAAAAATAGTCTGCTGTTTCTCCATCATCTGAATGAGGTCAATATAGGAATTCACTGTTTGTTCAATTTCATTCGTAATAATCTTATTCTCTTTCACTGTTGCACTCTCAGTTGAATAGCGCCATATTCCTAAGAAAATCAACAAGCACACCAGTGTCAAAAGTGCTACAGGGATGATTGAATATAGTAAAAGCATTCTTCGGATACCTTCTTTATAATAGCTATGCTTTTTGTTCTTCATGCAATCATCCCTCCCACTTTTTGTTTATAAACTTATTTCCTTTTTACCAGATAACTTAAAAAATAGCAAGAGCGATATTACTGTGGTTAGCGTTAGGATGCTGGCCAAGGCCGCTGCAGTTCCGTAACTGGAACGGATAACTTCGGTGTAAATCGCAACTGACATGGTCCTTGTGTCACCGGTATAGAGGATAACAGATGCGCTTAATTCATTAATGATAGTGATCCAGCTAAGGATTGCTCCTGATACAACTCCGGGCATCATCATAATCGCTGTAACCTTGAAGAAGGTTTTTAGTGGTGAATCTCCCAAACTGATTGCTGCCTCCTCCATACTGGGGCTAATCTGATATAGAATTGCAGCACTGGAACGCAAGGTATAGGGTAGGCGTCGAACTACGAATGCAATAATGATAATGACTGCAGTACCACTAAGCAACATCGGCTTTTTGTTAAAAGCCAGCAATAAGGTAATACCTAAGACAGAGCCCGGAATGATATAGGGGAACATAGTCATTGAATCAATGATATTCGTCAGCCAGCTTCTTCTTCGTGTTGTGATATAAGCGATAAACATAGCCATAAGTACGATGATAATGATCGCGATGATACCAAACTTATATGTGTTAAGGATGGATTTACCTAAGTTATCAAAGATTGTCTTGTAGCTTTCCAGGGAGAAGCCATCGGTAAACATCGCACCTTTTGTTGCCTTAAAGGAGGTATAGATGACGGTCAGCTGAGGTATGATGGATAAAAGTACAACGAGACCTATCGTTACATGTAATATTATATTTATCAAACCATGTAGCTGTTTTTCCTGTATCGGACGTAAGGAACTCATGGTAAAGGATTTTTTATTCACAACATATTTCTGTCCTAAGAACATAACTCCTGTGATGATGACAAGGATAACTGCTAGGGCAGCTGCGAAGTTTGCTTTTCCTCCTACCTCACTGATGAATTCATTATAGATTAATACCGGCATAACCGTATAACCTTCACCAATTAACATGGGTGTACCAAAATCTGCAAGAGCATTCATAAATACTAATAAGGAACCGGCTAATATAGTTGGTGCGATCAGCGGAATAATCACGGTGGTTATTTTACGGAAAGGGCTACAGCCAAGACTTTCTGCCGCTTCACTAAGTGAACTGTCAACCTTTTTCAAGGCTCCCTTGGTATAGAGGTAGATATACGGATAGAGTTTTAAAGTTAAGACAAGTAGAATACCACCGAAACCATATACCGATGGGGTTTCAATACCAAATGCATTCATAAAAAATTTGGTAATCACACCGCTTCGTCCACCAAGAACAATCCAGGAATAAGCACCAATGAACGGAGGTGACAACATGGATATAATAATCAGGATATCCATTAAGCCTTTGAGCTTCACTTTATATACCGTTGAAAAATATGCCAAGGGTGCTCCTATCGCAACTGCCAAAGCTGTTGTACAGGTGGTAACGAGGAAACTGTGCCATAGGGTTCTGTAATAATACTTTTTCTCGAAGAATTTAAAGAAATTATCCAATGTAAAACCCTGTGTATCCGGATCCTTGAAACCACTTGCGAATAAGGAAAGCAAAGGATAAACCAAAAACAACGCAAAAACAATTGCAATTACAAGAGTAACAATCGTCCAAAAATCGAATTTGAAACGTCTTTCCTTCATCATTTTATTCACATCCTTTAATTAAACTTGATTTACCATCTTCCGCAAAGACATTAATCTTGAATGCGTTCGGTTTTAAAGTCAGACTTTCACCTACTTCGTATATTCTTGAGGATTGACCTAAATCTTGCGAATATTCCAAGGATGGTTGGTTATCAATTACCATACCTTTTTCAAATTCCATCTCATAGTTTGTATATTTCCCTAAGAAGGTTCTGTTCTTAATCTTTACCTTGAGACCTTCTTCGCTTATTAGAAATTCCTCCGGACGTACTGATATAATTACCTTCATTCCCTCCTTGCAATCCTGCTTCAGGTCATGTACATATACTTGATAACCGTTATTAAACTGAACGAAGGCGCCTATGGTATCTTTATGATATATTCCACAGAACAAGTTCGAGTGTCCAATGAAGGTAGAGACAAATATATTATTCGGTCTTGTATAAATTCGCTCCGGCGTCCCAATCTGCTGGATCACGCCTTCATTCATGATTGCAATTCGATCCGATATCGCAAGCGCTTCCTCCTGATCATGAGTTACATATACCGTTGTAATACCCACCTGCTTTTGTACTTCTCTGATTGCACTTCTCATTTCTATTCTTAATTTTGCATCCAGATTAGAGAGGGGTTCATCCATCAGAAGAACACTAGGATGGATAACAATCGCTCTCGCAAGAGCTACTCTTTGCTGTTGACCACCGGATAGTCTTTCGGGAAGTCGATTCTGATAATCACTGATTTTTACTACGTCTAATATATCATCAACTTTTTTCTTCATTTCAGGCTTTTTAATTTTTCTTATTTTCAATCCGTATTCTACATTTTGTCTAACCGTTAGATGCGGAAAGATAGCATAATTCTGAAATACCATACCTATATTTCTCTTATGAGCTGAGATATGATTAATTTCTTTATCATCAAACTTAATGCTTCCTCCTTCGATACTATTAAAACCGGCTATCATACGAAGTAACGTAGTCTTCCCGCAACCGGAGGGACCTAACAGTGTAAAAAATTCTCCATTCTTAATCTGAACAGACAAATCCGGTATAATTGTAGCATCACCATATCTCTTTACTACATTTTCTATATTAATTGAATTACTCATAGCTTTTCTCCTTTAACCATGGGGGATTTTCTGAAAAGGCAAGCTCACAACAGAGTTGTGAGCTTGTCTCTAGATCTGTTTATACTAAGTCTTACGATTAATAGCTTGTAAATATGTCGTTGAACTTCTCTAACCATTCTGTTTTCTTCTCAACAACTAATGCTTCATCATCAAAGATGATATTCATATCTTCTTTGGGTAACAAATAGCTTGGAGCAGCTACGTCTGTTCTTACAGAACGACGATTTAATTGCTCTACGATAATTGTCTGAGCATCTTTGCCGGTAATGAAATCGATGAAAACCTTAGCATTATCCAAGTTCTTCGCGTCCTTAATGATATATACACCGTCCGGCTTGGAGATAACGCCTTCTTCCATGTATACCACCTTAACCGGTGCACCATCTGCTACATACTTTGCTGCACCTTCTTCGAAGGTAAGACCTACAACATATTCGCCATCCGCTACACCCTTGTATACCGCGGAAGAACCACTTAATAATTTACCATCTAAGTTCTCACAAAGCTTATTCACATAGTCCCAGCCATCATCCGGATTGCCTTTGCCCATTGCATACAGCATATTAATCAAATGCTCGTAGGATGAAGATGATTTGGAAGGATCACAGTGAGCAATCTTGCCCTTTAATTCAGGATTTAATAAATCTTCATAACCGTTAACCTCAATATCACCGATTAAATCAGTATTTACCATGATGACACTGGGAATATCAGTGAATCTGGTAAGGGTACCTTCTACATTCTTCATACCTTCTTGTACAAATTCTTCATTTACTGACTGATAACTCTCAAATAATGCCATCTGAGGCTTCATTGTTGAAAGGGAACCACCCCAGAAGATATCTCCCAGTGGATTCGCTTGTTCGGATTCTACTCTTTTGAGAAGTTCTCCTGTACCGGCTGCAATTACTTCAACCTTAATTCCGGTTTGAGACTCAAATTCACTAACCAACGGATTAATGAACTCCAAAGGATGAGGGCAATAAACAACTAGATCGCCGCTTCCCTGTGGTGCCTCGGTAGCTTCTGCTGTTTCCTCTTTCGTCTCAGTTGTTACTGCTCCTGTGTTTGACTCTGTACTCGTTGTTTCTTTTTTTGAATTACCACAAGCTGCTAATGATAAAATCATACATAGTACCAAACAAATTGCTATCATTTTTTTCATTTTTTAATCCCCTTTTCTTTATTTTGTTTGTAGGTTCATTCTATCGTAATTTGTGTGATGAAAAAACCTAGTTTCCAGCAAAAATGTCTCAAAAAATGAACTTAGCGGTTTATTTTTGTATATAATCAACTAAATTTTACTTGTCTTATTAATAAAATAGTGTATTTTATCTATTAATTCAATAATTACTTCATGGACACAATTGTAATATAAGCCCTATATCTGAAATTATTAATATAAGAAATAAAATATGAGGACACCTTATCTATTTCTCCCATATTAAATCTGGCAAGGGTTCTAGAATAAAGCATCCTCATATCTTAATAGCTTTCGTTCCTTCTTTAGTAGATCTATGATAACAATTCACTTCTAAAACTCTTGTTATAGAGTTAGCATTTCTTCCATGTCAGGAAATCAGGCTGTTCGCATAATTCCTGTTCTTCAAAGAGCTTTGCGATAACTACATCATATTCACTACAACGTTCTACTTTCTTAATTTTTTTCCAATACTTTTCGTTCTCTGTAAACTGGGTAATCATATAAAACCAAAGTTCCTTCATTTTGAACATTACATTTCTGTCTCCAAAGAGTACCTTCTTATAGTCTTCATATATCTTGTCGTGGAAGACTCTCAACGTATTTTTATCCACTCTCACACCATCTGTTATCTCACTAATCAGCCCCGGATTCGCTAACAATCCTCTTCCCAGCATTACTTTTGTTATACTCGGGAAGTCATTCATAAATCTCTTATAAGCATCTGCAGTAAAAAGATCACCATTGTAGCAGATTGGGTTTTTGCTCTGACTTAATGCATGTCCAAACACGTCAAGGTTTGGCGTATTCTTGTAGAAGTCTTTTTGAATCCTCGGATGAATAATCAGTTCCTCCATCGGGTATTTATTATAGATTTGAAGCAACTCGTAGAATTCATCCGGGTGATCCTTCCCAATTCTCGTCTTGATAGAGATTTTGGTGACCGCCTCCGAGAATACCTCATCCAAAAAAACATCCAGTTCCGCCTGCTTAGCAAGGAATCCGGACCCTCGGTGTCTTGATACAACTGTACCTGAGGGACATCCTAGTTTCAAATTAACCTCATCATATCCAAGTTGCTTAAACTTCTTGGCAGTATAGATAAAATCCTTTGCATTATTTGTTAATATTTGCGGAACCAACGTCACCCCCTGGTTGTTTTCCGGAAGAATATCCTTCACATCCTTACCTTTTATACCCTCATGTTGATTGGCAAAGATAAACGGCGAAAAATACTTATCTACTTTATCAAAGTAAGTATGATGGGTATTTCTATACAGATATCCGGTAATGCCTTCAAGTGGTGCGAAATAAAAATTCATATTATTGTAACTCCCTTGTCTAGTGTTAGTGTCTCCTTATGAATTGAGCTTCTGCCGTAGTACCATGGGTAGGATGCCTCCATGTTTGTAATAATCGATATCAATATAAGAATCAAAGCGTACGATTGCTGCGAATTCTTTACTGCTGCCATCCTTCGAGGTAGCAATTACTGTCACCTCTTCCTGAGGCTTCAGCATGGAATCCAACTTAATCTCGAAGACTTCTTCTCCGGTAAGACCAAGACTTGCTGCGGTATCTCCCTTCTTATATTGTAGAGGAAGTATTCCCATCATAACCAGATTAGAGCGATGGATTCGTTCATAGCTCTCCGCAATTACTACCTGTACACCAAGTAGGCTCGGGCCTTTGGCTGCCCAATCTCTGGAGGAACCCATGCCATAATCCTTGCCTGCAAGAATCAATAAACCGGTATTCATTTCCTTATATCTTATGCTGGCATCATAGATGGACATGACATCTTGGCTTGGCCAATAGGTAGTATAGCCTCCTTCTGTTCCAGGTGCAAGCTGATTATTGATGCGTGTATTAGCAAAGGTCCCGCGCATCATAACCTCATGATTACCTCTTCTTGAGCCATAGGTGTTGAATTGCTTCACCTCTACCCCCTGCTCCTGTAGGTATTTACCCGCAGGTGTCTTCTTACCAATGGCTCCGGCAGGTGAGATATGATCCGTCGTGATGGAGTCACCGAATTTAGCCAAAGCCCTAATACCCGTTAAGCTCTTGATCTCCTTCAGCTCCATGGAGAAGTTCTCGAAGAAAAGAGGTTTTTTGATATAGGTGGAGGCATCCTCAAAATGATAAAGCTTATTTTCACCGGATTTGATAGCATTCCACATATCATTCTCATAGATCGATTGATATACTTCACGGAACAGCTCAGGGCTGACATGCTCGGCAATAGCCTGCATCAGCTCCTCCTCTGTCGGCCATAGGTCCTTCAGAAATACTTCTATACCATCGGATCCTATTCCTAAGGGATCGTTCTGCATATCGATATTAACCGTACCTGCCAGTGCATATGCAATCACAAGCGGCGGTGAAGCCAGATAATTTGCTTTCACCAGAGCATGGATACGCCCCTCAAAATTACGATTCCCGGATAAGACAGAGCTTACCAGAAGATCATTCTCGCGAATCCTCTCTGCAATCTCCGGTAATAGCGGACCGGAATTCCCGATACAGGTCGCACAACCGTAGCCAACGATTTGGAAGCCCAATTGGTCCAGATAATACTGTAGTCCAGCCGCCTGCAGATAACCGGTTACCACCTTTGAGCCCGGAGCCAAAGAGGTCTTCACATGAGCCGGAACCTTCAGTCCCCTCTCAACTGCTTTCTTCGCCAGAATACCGGCGCCTAACATAACGGAAGGATTCGATGTATTCGTACAGGAAGTAATGGACGCGATTACTACCGCCCCGGTCTCCATCATACTGGGTCTGCCCTCCTCTAACTGTAACTCGACTCTCTTGTTCA
>JAQZBA010000057.1 GCA_029239365.1 Herbinix sp.
ATTGCCTCCTCTACGGTACGAACCTCTTTCTCTTCCGACAGATATTGCTGTGCACGGGTCTCTACGGGTTCCGATGTCTCCTGCGCTAAAATAAAAGCAGCCAAACCATCTAATCCCTTTTCCTTCGCTATAGTCGCCCTTGTTCTTCTCTTCTGACGATAAGGACGGTATAGATCCTCTACCAGAACCAAGGTTCCCGCAGCCAGAATCTGTGCCTTCAACTCGTCGGTCAGCTTTCCCTGTTCCTCGATACTGCTTAATACCTGGGTCTTCTTATCCTCCAGATTTCTGAGATATTGTAGTCTTTCATGCAGGTTTCTTAGCTGCTCGTCATCCAGAGATCCCGTTACTTCCTTACGATATCGCGCAATAAAAGGGATAGTATTACCCTCATCAATTAATTTAACGGTGGCTTCCACCTGTTCTAAACGAATGCCAAGCTCATCCTTCAATTGTTTTAAAATATCCATTGTCTTACTCCTTACTTATATTTTATTCAATGAAGCATTTATTCTTATTTTTACCATGTTTAATCATACCATCCACTACCTCGAAAAGCAACTTAAATTGATTGCTACAGTTCGCCTAATCATAGACTAACGCATACGGCTAGGAAGAAATGATTCCCATAGTGAGTATTTGCATTCGTCGGTACTTAGGTTCTGTACTTTAGAACCTTATGTACCGCTACGTAATGCAATTAAGTGGGAACGGCTCATCCATGGGAACATTTCCTTCCTAGTCGTATTCATATCATAGAAGGCTGAACTGTAACAGTATAGGTAGCAATAGCACCCTATGTCAAGGAAAGTTCTTGACATTAGGCGGTTTCAATGCTATAATACGCAAAGTATCTGTTTCATAATAAATTTTATTTTAAGATGAATCAGCTCTTGGTCCACAGGACTAAGAGCTGTTTTTACGGGTGTTTGAAGGAATATTTAATATAGATGAGTGTGAAAATTCTGAATAAAACAGAGCTATTTCACTTCTCACATTTGCGCTCTATTTAGTCGAGCTGGATTTAAGTGTGATGAATATTTGTTTGGACAGTGACTTAAAGCCGATCATACATAGGTTTGAGGGTCGATGGGAAATATATGAGATAAGAGATACGACGAAAGGAAATGAAGAATGGAAACAACTAAATTTGATGTGTTAAACTTAAACCCTAGCATTATTCGCGCGATTGAGGAGATGGGATTTGAAGAAATGTCCCCCATCCAAGCGAAAGCTATTCCTGTTTTATTAGAAGGAAGAGATGTGGTTGGACAGGCACAGACCGGAACAGGCAAAACAGCAGCCTTTGGTATCCCCTTATTGCAGAGAGTTAATCCCAAAGAAAGACACCTTCAAGCAATTGTATTATGTCCGACCAGAGAGTTGGCAATACAGGTAGCAGAAGAGATTCGTAAGCTCGGTAATTTCATGCACGGAATTAAGATACTTCCGGTTTATGGCGGACAGGAGATCTCAAAGCAGATCCGTTCCCTCAAAGCAGGAGTTCAGATTATTATCGGAACACCAGGTCGTGTAATGGATCATATGAGAAGAAAGACTGTAAAATTCGACTTTGTTAACACTGTCATCCTGGACGAGGCTGATGAGATGCTTAACATGGGCTTCCGTGAGGATATCGAAACTATTCTGAGCCAGGTTCCTGAGGAGAGACAGACAGTTCTGTTCTCTGCAACAATGCCCGGACCGATCATGGAGATTGCAAGAACTTATCAGAAGAATGCGGAAATAATCCGCATGGTAAAGAAGGAACTGACCGTTCCAAAGATCGAACAGTTTTATTATGAAGTAACCCAGAAAAGCAAGGAGGATGTATTAGCCAGACTCCTCGATATGTATAATCCTAAGCTGTCCTTAGTATTCTGTAACACTAAGAAGCAAGTAGATGAGCTGACTGCAGCACTTCAGGGCAGAGGATATTTTGCAGAAGGTCTCCATGGCGACTTAAAGCAAATGCAGAGAGATCGTGTAATGCACAGCTTCCGTAATGGTAAAACTGAGATTCTGGTAGCTACTGATGTGGCAGCCCGCGGTATTGATGTTGATGATGTAGAAGCAGTATTCAATTACGATGTTCCCCAGGATGATGAATATTATGTTCATCGAATCGGCCGTACCGGACGTGCAGGCCGTGAGGGAAGAGCATTTACCCTTATCGTAGGTAGAGAGATCTATAAGCTTAAGGACATCATGAGATACTGTAATACAAAGATTAAGTCCCAGCCGATACCTTCTATGAATGATGTTGCAGCAGTAAAGGTGGACAAGATTTTAGATAAAGTGAAGGATATCATTCAAAATGATGACTTCTCAAGATATGTTGATTTAATTGAGGAAAGATTGAACGAAGAGGATTTCACTGCACTCGATATCGCAGCAGCATTCCTTAAAATGAGTATGGGTGAAGATAACCTCAAAGCAGAGGATGACTCCAAGAGTGCTCTAAACTTTGACAATACCGGTGCGGAAGAAGGTATGGTAAGACTCTTCATTAATCTCGGTAAGAACCAGAAGATTAGACCAGGCGATATTCTTGGGGCTATTGCCGGTGAGACAGGGATGCCCGGTAAGCTCATTGGATCGATTGACATGTATGATAAATATACATTTGTAGAAGTTCCCAGAGAGCATGCATCCGATGTAATCCAGGTGATGAAATCTGCTAAGATTAAGGGAAAGAGTATCAATATTGAACCTGCAAATCGTAAGTAAGATTAATTCCCTTGACGAACTGTGGAATGCAGTCTATAATAATAATTACTATTATTGATTGGAGTGTATTTATTATGACAGTGAATAAGTACAGCAGACAACGGGAAGCTATCAAGGAATATCTAGCGCATACCAAGGAGCACCCAACCGCTGATACCGTCTATATGTATATAAGGACAACACATCCTAACATTAGTTTAGGAACTGTATATCGTAATCTGAATTTACTGGCCGAACAAGGAGAGATTCTTAAGATTAATTGCCAGGATGGCAGTGATCGCTTTGACGGTAATCCGATGCCCCATTATCATTTTATATGTAAGGGCTGTGGCAGAGTACTCGATATAGAGATGGAGTCCATTGATCATATCATGAAAATAGCCGGGGCTGGTTTTGGTGGTAAGGTAGAAGGTCACGTAACCTATTTCTATGGTTTGTGCCCGGAATGTAACCAATAACTGAGGCTTGTGGAGCATTATAATAATGACCTTAGAAGGGTTATGAGCTTTCCTGTAATAGGGAGAAGTTCATAACCCTTTTTACATGCCGGAAGCATTCTTGGATCGCTTTTTCGGAAATTAAAATAAATATGTAATTATTACAAATTCTGTATTGACAAATGATTGATCAAGTTGTAATATATTTATATCAGTAACAATTACTATTATTGTTATTTAAATGACAGAAAAAAATACTATATTATAACAGTAAAAGGAGATTTTCGTTATGAAGAAGTTTGTTTGCCAAGTATGTGGTTACGTTCACGAGGGTGATGGCGCTCCGGAGGCATGTCCTATTTGTAAGGCTGCACAAGCGAAATTTGCAGAGAAATCCGGCGATATGTTTTGGGCTGATGAGCACGTTGTAGGCGTTGCTAAGGGTGTCAGTGAAGACATTATCAAGGACTTAAGAGATAATTACATGGGTGAATGCACCGAAGTTGGTATGTATCTTGCAATGGCAAGAGTCGCACACAGAGAAGGCTATCCTGAGATCGGAATGTATTATGAGAAAGCAGCTTGGGAAGAAGCAGAACATGCAGCAAAGTTCGCAGAACTTCTTGGCGAAGTGATTACTGATAGTACTAAGAAAAATCTTCAGATGAGAGTTGACGCAGAGAATGGCGCATGTATGGGCAAGAAGGATCTTGCAGTTCGTGCTAAGGCAGCAAACTTAGATGCAATCCATGATACCGTTCATGAGATGGCAAAAGACGAAGCTAGACATGGTAAGGCTTTTAAAGGCTTATTAGACAGATATTTCAGTTAACATCTAGATGCCTTTGAGTATCTCAAGGGAATCTTAGATAGATGGTTTGCTTGATTTTGGATTGCCAGGTTTCATTGTATTAATATACAGACCGTACTATAATTCTATAATCTGGCAATAAATGTAGCTGAGGCTACAATAATAAACTTTGTTTTGTTGTATGATGAGATTGTTATTAGTGATACATAGTTTAAACCAAAGTTTTAGTTTAATTTGCTTATATCTATAGTATATATAACCCCCCTCAAGTTTATATATACTTGTCCTCTTATATATTGTTCCCAGCATTGAGATACGCCCTGCTCCCACGGGGCGTATCTTGTTGTATAAGGACACGAAAATTTGATATAGCGATTGTATAATAAGCGATTCACCAATTCGGTAGGTTGAATGGGCTACACGCCTGTAAAATCACAATGTCAGGATTATGTTAAAGTTATTGACTTGTAATTATTTACAGCTTATTATGTATTTAATCTCAATAATCATTCGGAGTATTGGTTTTAGCATTAGAAGGAGTTTAATTATGAACGTAAAAATGAGAAACTTTATTGACGAAGATGGATACTGCGATGATTTTCAGAAAATTTGTGATTTTTTAATTCGTATAAATCAAAACGAAGTTGTTGCTCCTAACTGGTTATGGGCAAGATGGGTTTGGCAGTACGATTCGCATATAAATACGACACAGTCGCACTTTGGTATTGCTGAGGTTAATGGAAAAATTGTTGGACTTACATTATATGACCACGGCCTTGGCGATGCATTCTTTTGCGCTGACATGGATTACGAAGGCATAAAGTCACAACTCATAGACTTTGCAATAGATAATTTAAATTTGAATGGAGAAATAAGGTTAGCTTTGCCGGATGGAGATTCAGGTTATCAGCAATCGGCTGTTCAAAAGGGTTTTATTTCTACTACGGAAAAGATACCAACATCACGAATAGATATCAATGACAACGTTTATACTCTCCCGAAAGGGTATACAATTATGAGCTTTGCCGATAAAAGCTATGACGCTGATAAATATTTTGATGCGATTTGGAAGGGGTTCGAAAATAAATGTGAACGCACTGAAGCCGAAATGGAAGGCGCTAAAAATAGAGAAGGGTTTGATAAGCCATATTTTGACCCTGATTTGCGCATATTAGTTGTTTCTCCAAACGGAGACTACGCTGCACATTGTGGCATGTGGTGTATTCCTGGCAGCAAGTATGCATATGTTGAACCTGTTTTCACTTTACCGGAATATCGTAAGTTGGGATTGGGTAAAGCTGCTGTTCTTGAAGGTATAAATAGGTGTGGCAAACTCGGAGCAAAACATGCATATGTACTTTCTTCACAGCAATTCTATTATAATATCGGTTTTTATCCTTACAAAAGTGATATATGGTGGGTACATAAAAAATCCTAAACAAATAAAAGCAAGCATTTTGAGTGTCTGAAAATAGCCCGGCCGAGGTTATGTCGGTTGGGCTATGAATTAGTAGAAAGGAGTGACCATATGAAACCATTGATTGCAATACCAATGGGTGATCCGGCTGGGATAGGACCGGAGATAGTAGTAAAAGCATTAGTGAAGGAAGAGATTATAAAGACTGCCAGATGTGTCGTAATTGGGGATCGAAAGGTACTTGAACAAGCGATTAGCTTTACAAAGGTACCACTAAAGATACGACTAATTCAAAAGGTAGAAGAAGGTGACTATTCAAGAGGAATACTCAATCTGATTGACCTTGATAATGTTGACATGAAAGACTATAAGATTGGCCGGGTAGACGGAATGTGTGGAAAAGCTGCCTATGAATACATCGCTAAGAGTATTGAGTTGGCCAATAACAAAGAAGTGGCGGCGGTATCGACCACACCTATTAATAAAGAATCATTAAAGGCCGGGGGTGTTGAATTTATCGGACACACCGAGATCTTTGGAGCACTAACGAATACTTCGGATCCCTTGACTATGTTTGAAGTTCATGGTATGCGAGTATTCTTTCTTACCAGACATGTATCTCTTCGAAAAGCCTGTGAGCTGGTAACGAAAGACAGAATCAAGGATTATGTGAAACGGTGCAAGGATGTGCTTGAGAAGTTAGGAGTAACGGAAGGCACGATGGCAATCGCCGGACTGAATCCTCACAGTGGAGAACATGGTTTATTCGGTGATGAAGAAGTCAATCATGTTACACCGGCAGTGGAGGAGCTACAAGCAGAGGGCTATGATGTTGTCGGCCCCATCGGTGCAGACTCTGTATTCCATCTGGCCTTACAGGGACGTTTTAACAGCGTATTGTCCCTCTATCATGACCAAGGGCATATTGCAACGAAGACCCTGGACTTTGAAAGAACCATAGCAATCACAGGTGGGATGCCGATTCTTCGTACCTCCGTCGACCACGGAACTGCAATGGATATTGCAGGTAAGGGCATCGCCAGTGAAGTGAGCATGGTAGAAGCAATTTTATTAGGCGCTAAATATTCGGCGAACTTTATAAAATAAAACTCAAACGCTCATTGGTTTAGGTAAACCTTCCTGTAACGAACGAAACGCCCTTTCCAAGGGCGTTTCGTTTATTTTTTGCGAGACTATTTTCACAGTTATACCTGGAAGAACTGCACCAACTCGTTTAGATTTTCTGCGATCTTCTTATTAGAGTTCGCCTGCTCTAGTACTTCAGTGGTCTTATGGAAGATGGAGTTTGATTTCTCGGCAATGTCTGCGGAGCCTCTGGAGCCTTCCTCGGTTGCAATAGAAACCTCATCCACAGCTTTACGGATGTAATTGATCGATTCATTTAACTGGGTAGCGGAGGTTTTGATCTCTGTAACCATTGTTTCAATGGTATCTGCATCCAGGTCATATTGTTCGCTTGTTTTTACCAGGACCTCATAATCCTTGATTACTTTCGTATCGACGAACTCCAGGAGCAGCATAGAGTCTGCTACGATATCCTCGACTGCTTTAGAGATCTCATTGGAGATTACATCAATCTGGGATACTGCATTCTTAGAATTATGAGCAAGAGTACTAATCTCATGAGCAACGACTGCGAAGCCTTTCCCGGCTTCACCGGCGCGGGCAGATTCGATCGAAGCATTTAAGGCGAGGAGGTTAGTCTGTGCAGTAATCGCTAAGATGGTTTTGGATAAGGATTTGATTTCATCGATGGCAGAAGCCTTTTGTAGGGAGGCACGAAGCTGCTGATTCGCATTTTCATAGATCTCTATGGCTGTCTTCTGTGAATTGCTTGCAGTATGCTTTAAGGCTTCAGCTCTTCCCTTAATCTCGGAGGCTATAGTCTGGCCGTGGGTGGCTTTGTTGGTTACTCTTAGGATTTCTTCTTCAATTGTCTGAGAGGTGGCATTCATCTCTTGTGCAGAAGCAGCTGTTTCCTCCATGCCGGCGGAGAGCTGTTGGGTCGTGGCAGAGATATCCTCTACATCACGGTAGACATTATCTGCACCTTTTGCAAGAACCGTAGAGGAGGTGATAATCTGATGAGTCTCATCCTTAATGGTAGAGATGATGCCTCTAACCTTCTTCTGCATATTATGGAAGGAGCGTATAATGTCGCCGATTTCGTCCTTGCGGATTAATTTTTTCTCTTGGAAGGTGATGTTAAAGTCGCCATTTTCTAGCCGTTCAAGATCTGCCTTTAATGCTATATATATGTTAGAGATATAGGAACCAAGAAAATAGGAAACGACAGAGCCAAGCAGAGCGAAGCTGCCGAGAATAACTGTGATAGACAGCATGTCCTTGGCAATCTCCTGCTGTATCACATCGGAGTAGATACCAACAAACCACATACCGACGGTATTACCACCTTTATCTTTGAGAGGAATATAGTAGGTATCTGCATTCTTGCCGACTACGACAGCAGTACCCTGGTATTTCTCTCCCTTCGTTAGGACGGTCTGAATGACTGCATCGGAAGCCTGGGTTCCAATCTGCCGTTCCTCCTTTTCGTTCTTAACGGTGGTTGATATTCTGGTATCCATAGCAAATATGGTGGCTAAGATACCCGTCTGATTGGAGATATTATCTACTACATCGTAGTTTTCGTTGATAAGAATATCTCCTTTATATAATTGGTCACCATCGAGACTCCATTCACCCGGATAATGTGTATCCAGTAGGGAGACGCCGAGAGCTGAATAGTTCATAAGCTCATTGGATGTCTTACCTGCAATAAGGGAGGTAATATTACCTCTCATTACAAAAGCTGATAGAACGATGATAGTGATTAATAACAGATCTAAAGCCAATACGATTTTCCACTTGATTTTCATAAGCTGTCAATCCTTTCTAGTATGTAATAATATGGTATATAGTTAAAATTATTTAACTATATAGACATAGAATAGATCCGGAAACATTTACGGACTTCATTATATATCGTCTAAAAAGCCCAATAATCTTAGGCTAAATATCATTAAATATTTTCTATTAAAGGGTAATATTGGTAGATATTATCAGATAATAAAACACCTAACAAGCGAGAGCTGTTAGGTGCCCGATTAGACTTATTTGATTCTTGTCACATGGACACAGTAAATATAAACATTCTGAATTTTTTTGGCCTCAACACCATCTACATGAATGATAGCCTGAGATTCAGAAGGTGTTACATACATCTTAAATATGATTCCGTCTTGATTTACTCTCATATTACGAATTGTCTTAGATTCATAATCTCTCTTGGGTATACCGACGTAGTTGAAAATAATATCATAGGTATCCGGATGCGTGAAGCAGAGCAGGATCTGATCCTTTGTATACATTCCGATGATCTCTCGGGCTTCTTCAAAGGTCATATTAGTACATTTGAATTCACCCTCGTTAAACAAGGTATTCATATTACTATTATCAAGTAGCAGTAATGGGTTCTCAAGCTTCTTCGTTACCATATACAATGCTCCTTCCTGATGACTTGCTATTCTTAGCAAGTAATTGTGACGCAATACCTTTCTATCTAATTTAAGTATATGTTTGTAGCAGTTTTTTGTCAATATGCCGGACATGAAATTAATCATGACGATTAAACGTTGGAAGCAGAGTTAGCGTATCAATTTAACATAATAAGATGCCTGCTCCGGCCTAACCGGAACAAGCACCTTTTGATGGTATAGCTTTATCTGCGAAATTAATACCTTTTTGCTACGGAATTAAAACTAATTAACGGTTCTCTTAACGTAGGATGTATGAAGAATATGATGAGCCTTATGGCTGCCGGGCTTATCAAGATAATCCGCATAAAGCATCTTAATTGCTTCGTTCTCATGAGATTTTCTAACTTCCATAGTCGCATCCTGATCATAAAGTGCCTTAGCACGGAGTGCTCTGATGTCGGTGAAGTTACGAACAGTTCCGGGCTGCTGAGGCTGTCCACCACCGTTTACGCAACCGCCGGGGCATCCCATGATCTCGATGAAGTGATAATTCGCTTTACCGGATTTTACATCATCAAGAAGCTTTCTTGCATTTGCAAGGCCGGAAGCAACAGCAACGTTAACTGTTAAGCCGGCTGCTTCATAAGTAGCTTCCTTAATACCCTTAGTTCCTCTGACTTCCTTGAAGTCAGGGCTTGCAAGCTCGGAACCGGTAATGGTCTCAACTGCTGTTCTAAGCGCTGCTTCCATAACACCGCCGGTAGCACCGAAGATAACTGAAGCACCGGTAGATCTGCCAAGCGGATCGTCAAACTTCTCATCCGGTAAGGATAAGAAATTGATGCCAACGCGCTCGATCATTCTTGCGAGCTCACGGGTTGTGATAGAGATATCTACGTCCGGAACACCGGCTGCGCTCTGATCTTCTCTACCGATTTCGAATTTCTTAGCGGTACAAGGCATTACGCTGACGCTTACAATCTTCTTAGGGTCAATATTATTTTTCTCAGCATAGTAAGTCTTTAAGATTGCGCCGAACATCTGCTGAGGGGATTTGCAGCTGGAAACATTCTCAAGCATATCAGGATAATAATGCTCACAGAATTTAACCCAACCCGGTGAACAGGATGTGATTAACGGTAACTTTCCTCCGTTTTTAATTCTTTCAATCAGCTCATTTGCTTCTTCCATGATCGTAAGATCGGCAGCAAAGTCAGTATCAAATACCTTAGCGAAGCCTAAGCGGCGAAGTGCTGCAACCATCTTGCCTTCTACGTTAGTACCGATCGGAAGACCAAATGCCTCACCGAGAGCAGCACGTACACTTGGAGCGGTTTGTACAACTACATATTTATCAGGATCTGCAAGTGCTGTGAAGACCTCATCGGTACTATCCTTCTCAAGGAGTGCACCGGTAGGACATACCGCGATACACTGGCCACAGGATACACAGCTGGTTTCGCCTAAGCCCATATCGAAGGCACAGGAGATATTAGTATCGAAACCACGTTCATTTGCACCAATAACGCCAATTCCCTGGATCTTATCACATACTGCGGAACAACGTCTGCAGAGGATACATTTATTGTTATCACGTACCATATGAGCAGAAGAATCATCTAATTCATAACGGGTACGGTCGCCATCATACAGATATTCATCCTTAACATTTAAGTCATTGCAAAGCTTCTGAAGCTCGCAATTACCGCTACGTACGCAGGAGAGACATTTTCTGTCATGGTCAGATAAGATAAGCTCTAAGGTCTTCTTGCGGGAAGAAAGTACCTTAGGAGAATTTGTGGTGATTTCCATGCCTTCAGAAATCGGGTACATACAGGAAGCAACAAGGCTTCGGGCACCCTTAACTTCTACGACACAGATACGGCAAGCACCGATTTCATTGATCTCCTTTAAGAAACATAAGGTAGGGATATCAATGCAGGCAAGCTTAGCCGCTTCTAATATGGTTGCACCCTTAGGTGCTTGAATTGGCATGCCATTTATTTTAATATTAAGCGTTTCCATTTTTGACCTCCATCTTGATATAATAACAAGTTATCGTTATTTCTTAGAGATAGCGCCGAACTTACATTTCTCCATACAAGCGCCACACTTGATACATTTGCTCTGATCGATAAGATGTATTTCCTTAACCTTACCTTGGATTGCGCCAGTCGGACAAATTCTTGCACAAAGGGTACAACCTTTACATTTGTCAGCCTCTATGATGTAGGAAAGAAGAGCCTTACAAACACCGGAAGGACATTTCCTATCAACAACATGAGCTAAATATTCGTCTTTGAAATAACGTAATGTTGATAATACCGGGTTCGGGGCTGTCTGACCAAGACCACAAAGAGCATTCTCTTTGATGTAGTAGCAAAGGTCTTCTAACTTCTGGAGATCTTCCATAGTGCCCTGTCCGTTCGTAATCTTATCAAGAATCTCATGGAGACGCTTGGTACCGATACGGCAAGGAGTACATTTACCGCAGGACTCATCCACGGTGAACTCGAGGAAGAACTTAGCGATATCTACCATACAATTGTCTTCATCCATAACGATGAGACCACCGGAACCCATCATGGAGCCAATGCTTATTAAGTTGTCATAGTCAATGGGAATATCAAAATGCTCTGCAGGGATACATCCACCGGACGGACCACCTGTCTGAGCTGCTTTAAACTTCTTACCATTCGGGATACCACCACCGATATCGTTGATTACTTCACGAAGAGGGGTACCCATGGGGATTTCCACAAGACCGGTATTGTTGATCTTGCCGCCGAGTGCGAATACTTTAGTACCCTTACTCTTCTCGGTACCCATTGCTGCAAACCATTCGGGACCGTTTAAGATAATCTGAGGGATATTAGCGTAGGTCTCAACGTTATTTAAGATGGTAGGCTTTTCGAACAGACCCTTCTGTGCAGGGAACGGAGGACGAGGACGAGGCTCACCACGGTTACCTTCAATAGAGGTCATAAGTGCTGTCTCTTCACCACATACAAAGGCTCCTGCACCAAGTCTTAATTCAATATCAAAGCTAAAGTCGGTACCAAAGATGTTCTTACCAAGCAAGCCATATTCTCTAGCCTGACCAATAGCGATCTCAAGACGATCTACAGCGATGGGGTACTCTGCACGTATGTAGATATAACCCATGGATGCGCCGATTGCATAACCTGCTATAGCCATAGCCTCAAGAACAACATGAGGGTCACCTTCTAATACGGAACGATCCATGAATGCGCCCGGGTCACCTTCATCTGCGTTACAGCATACATACTTCTGATCAGCATCATTACCCTTAGCGAGCTTCCACTTTAAGCCTGTCGGGAAACCGCCGCCGCCACGGCCACGAAGACCACTGTCTAAGATGGACTGGATAACCTGATCCGGTGTGAATTCTGTTAATACTTTACCGAGAGCCTCATAACCATTGGTACCGATGTATTCATCGATATTCTCAGGATTGATTACACCACAATTACGAAGTGCTATTCTATGCTGTCTCTTGTAGAAGTCGGTTTCATTTAAGGACTTGATGCCATCCTCAGTAATCATTTCTTTGTAAAGAAGACGATTTACAATACGTCCCTTTAATAAATGCTCGGATACGATTTCCGGAACATCTTCATTCGTAACCATTGCATAGAAAGTAGCTTCCGGGTAAATAATAACGATAGGGCCTTGCGCACAAAGTCCGTGACAGCCTGTCTGTACAACAGAAACTTCTTCTTTAAGACCATTCTTGATGATTTCTGCTTGCAGCGTATCAATGATCTTAGTACTTCCAGAGGAAGTACATCCGGTACCACCGCAAACCAATACGTGTGAACGATACATAGTGTTTCCTCCTTCGGATTAGCCGAGAACCTCGGTAATCGTATATTTTTTAATCGCTTGACCATGAATTAAGTGTTGATCAATAACTTCCAACGCTTTTTCAGGAGTCATCTTTACATAAGTAACTTTATCTTTACCGGGTTCTAATACCTCAACGATAGGCTCGAATTGGCATAAGCCAATACAACCGGTCTGTATCACTGCAACATTAGTAAGACCTTTGTTTTGAACTGCATCAGAGAGTGCGGTAAGAACCGGTCTTGCACCACTTGCGATACCACAGGTAGCCATACCTACGATGACGCGTGTCTGCTCGCTGGATTCGTTACGAATTCCAATTTGACCCTGCATCTTTTCTCTGATTGCTTTAAGCTCTTCTAGAGATTTCATGCTATATCCTCCTTAATAGAACTGAATAATTGATGGAACCTTATCAGGAGGATATTATCCTCCCTTAATAGAACTGAATAATTGATGGAACCTTTATTAATTTTTATTAGGCAATGAATAAATTCATTATTTATTAATCTGATTAGTAATTCTATGTTAGTCATTTAATAGATTATTATTTAAAATGGTGTTTTTATGCTATGTGTCTCTATACGAGACATCCACCATCCGTCTCGTGTTGGTTTTCTTGTAGGTATTCCTTGATATAAGCAGAAACCTCAGGAGAATTCAAGGGTACATCGTTAAGAATTTCACGAAACTCTCTAGTATCTAGAGTAAATTCCTTACGATCAAAGATATATCGATAGAGGAAATCAATCTGCGTATTCAAAGTGATTAATGTATGCACAGTGCTGTTCATATCACCTAGTGGCATGCGGTCAATATGGGATAAACCAAACATAGCAACAACCTTAGTCCCAATACCGGGGGTAGACTCTATCTTGAAGCTTCCGCCGGTGCTCTCAGCCGCCATTTTATAAAATGGTACGCCAAGCCCAACCTTTCTGGTAGTTCGGGTAGTAAAGAAGGGGTCTTCCACCTTATTGATCTGTTCCGCTGTCATTCCGCATCCATTATCAGCAATGGTAATTGTTAGTGAATCTAGGTCTCTTTGTATCTGTATTATGATTTCAATCAGGCTTGCCTCTGCCCGAATTGAATTATTTGCGATATCCAATACATTAAGAGAGATTTCTGTCATCATATTATTCGTATTTTGCTAAGATGCCTTCCAGATCATCAACGGATAACTTTCCATATACATCCTCGTTGATGGTAAGAACGGGTGCAAGTCCGCAAGCGCCGATGCAACGACAGGATTCTAATGAAAACTTTCCATCCTCAGTGCAACTGCCATCTGCTACGCCAAGCATATCCTTAAGCTTGTCGAAAAGATCTCCGGCACCCTTAACATAGCAAGCAGTTCCTAAACATACTGAAACATTGTATTTGCCCTTTGGATTAAGTGAAAACTGAGAATAGAATGTAACAATACCGTAAACTTTCTCTAACGGAACATTCATCTCGTCGGAAATAATGGTTTGTACTTCGATTGGAAGATAACCATAAATACTTTGTGCCTTTTGCAAAATGGGCATTAGAGCGCCTTTTTCATCTTTATGATCAGCAATGACCTGTAAGAGTGCCTCTTCCTGCTCTCTTGTTCCTGCAAAGGGTACTGTGTTGTTTTGCGATCCCATTTTTGAACCTCCTTAAAATATATTGTGTCGCCACAAACATTGACATTATAACATAAGTATGTTAAAAAATCTACAAAAATTATTAACAACTATCAGCATAATTATAGAATCCAATCTATACAATCTGTATAAGCAAATTATTGTTAAAAAGTACT
>JAQZBA010000416.1 GCA_029239365.1 Herbinix sp.
GATTTTCAAAGGACTTGGCGGCTGCTAAAACCTGGAGTACAAAAGGATAATCAGTAAGAAATCGAATTTCCTCATTAAAACTAAACTGATGCTCTTCAATTAAGGATCGTTTCATTAATACATTTAATACCGATATATTTCTGACGCCTTTTTTTCTTGAAACCAAATTCACATAAGCCGTGTTTCTTTTTACTTCTATTCTTTTTTGATCAAGCTCCTGACGTTTCTCCGGTGACGGATTCCGACTTAGGGTTGAGTCATCTTTCAGAACGGTATCCTTCCTATATGCTTCTTCATCCTCAACAGAATCTTCTTTCTCTGTTCTTCGCCTTTTGTGCGAGCTATTTTCTCTACTCTCATCCTTGTCACTTTGGCTCTCCTCAGCATCAAAAAAGTTCTTCGACTGCTCTTCATCCTCACCATCGGTGTCTTCATCCGATTCATTGTCCCCGTTGTCAATGCTTTCCAAAAAAATGCTTCTTTTAAACCAGGTCCAGATTTTCTTACCATAAACGATGTCGGAGTTGTTTTCCTCTGCTTTGGATATAAGCAGTGTAAGTGTATTCTCTCTAATATAATCGTCACTATCCAAAAAATAAATGTATTCTCCGGATGAGACCCGAAGTCCATAATTTCTGGCCGCAGCTACTCCTGTTTTATCCTCTAGGTGAAATATCTGCAGATTCAATTGATCTATATAAGGTTTCACAAAAGAATCTACATCCTCTTCGCTGTGATCACAAACCAGAATAACCTCTATATTATGATAATTTTGCTCCACCAAACTCTGGAGACAATCCTCCAGAAAGGAGAGTCCTTTATGGAATGGAATAATTACACTTATTTTCATTGCCGCACCTCAGGATTACACTGCTGTAAAAAATCGAAAAATCAAATGAAAGTATCTCAGATCATATACAACACATGATCGAATGAAATCTTAGTTTGAGTATTCTACATTTTTAGAATTTTATCCTTAAGTACATCAATGGGAGATCTTTCTCGCTTATCTTAGCTTTGATACAACTATATATTTAAGATGAACTTATCCTGATTCTTATAAAACATCCAGATACCCAGTATTAACGCACCAACACTAAACAGGATGGAATAGGTTAACGCCTGTATATCAAATGGCAACCCATACAGTATCGTATTTCTAAAATTTATAATCACTGAGTATAGAGGATTTAGATCCAATATCCAACCATATCCGGTTTTGATAACTCGTTCGGGTTCATAGAAAATTGCCGAGCAATACATAACAATCATCAGAATAACTCCCCAGAGATATTCCATGTCCCGGAAGAATACGGCCAAAGTAGCCAGAATTAATCCGATTCCCAGAACCATAACAAATAATATAAGCAGAGGAATGATTGCCCCCAACAGATATATAGAAGGCTTCACTCTTAATACAACGGCTACAGCAACCAATACGATCAACGATATCAGAAACGTAACATACTGGGATAGGATGGAGGAGAGCGGGTAGATGTATTTGGGTACATATACCTTTTTAATCATTTGCCCATTACTGCGGATGGACTTCATGGCAGCCTTCGTGGAATTTGAGAAAAAGCTGTAAAGAAGTCTGCCTGTCAGAATATAAACAGGAAAGGTCCGATCGCCTCGACCGTATAACTGGGAAAACACTATGGATAATACCAGCATGGTTAATAACGGCTCCAATAAGGTCCAAAGTATGCCCAGATAAGATCTTCTATATTTTAATTTTATATCCTTGATCACTAATTCCGATAATAAATATCGATATTTCGTGAAGTTTTTAATAATCTGCTTCATCCTAACCTCCATCATCATGCAAAAACAATTGCGGTACAAAAATATCTTAGTTTTTCACGTGTTATTTTCCCACATCATCTGTGAGATTATTTTACGCTACTTTCTTCTAACTGAAATACTTCGTTTACCACTTTACGGGATGCCTGCCCATCTTCCCAAGAGCAGAACTTCTCATAAAATTGAGCATACTTCTCCTTATAATCCTGATTGATTTTTTTGATATTCAAAATTGCCGATATAATCTCCTCCGTTGTAAATAACAATGGCCCTGGCAATTCTTCTTCAATATCAATATAAAATCCGCGCAAAACATCTCTGTACTTTTCCAGATCATACGGGAAGAAAAGCATAGGACGTTTTAAATTCGCATAATCAAAAAATACGGAAGAGTAATCTGTGATTAACATATCTGAAATTAAATACAATTCTGATATGTCATCGTATTTACTCAAATTATAGGCAAAACCCTCTAAGCCGGTGATATCAAGAGAATCAGCTATATAATAGTGTGTACGCAGTAATATAACATATTCATCGCCAAGCTTTTCCTTTAATAAATTCAAATCCAGCTTTAACGTAAATTTATATTGTCCTTTTGTATAATATTCATCATCTCGCCAGGTCGGTGCATAGAGAATGGTTTTCTTATCCATGGGAATACCAAGCTTATTACGAAGCTCTTTTGCAATCTGATCCTTGTTCTCATAATGCATGATGTCATTTCTCGGATATCCTGTTTCTAACATCTTTTTATCAAACATAAAGCATCTGCGGAAAATCTCACTGGAATACTGATTTGCTGCAATAAAATAATCCCATACTCTGGACTGCTTGTACATCTGTTGTTTATACTGAGGTGTTGCTGAGCTGATATCCTCTAAGTCAAAGCCCAATCGCTTTAAGGGCGTTCCATGCCAGGTTTCTAAAAATACATTTCCTTTTCTTTTTCTGGTCCAACCCGGTTGTCTGACATTCAGCACATAGTATTTACTCCGTGCCAGATAATAAGCATAACGGATACTAAAGCGCTTAACCTTTGTATGCGGGTAAGGTATTTGTGTATTCTTTTTATCAATAACCCAGACACATTTATATTTTCCCGGGTAGTTCTTAGCAAGATATTCATAGATGTATTTCGGGCTGTCTGAGTAACTTTTTCCAAAAAAGCTTTCGAAGAAAACATAATTATTCTTCATCGGCCGCTTTAAAAACAGATGTATATATAAAAATTTAGACAGTGCTCTTTTATTTTTCGAT
>JAQZBA010000058.1 GCA_029239365.1 Herbinix sp.
TCATATGTATCTAAAGTACATATGAAGATAAAACTGGGGTTCTTGATTTTCAAAGACACTAATTTGTACCGTTAAAATAGCAGCTTAATATACAATTAGTATACGAATATAGAAATATCAACTATCATATTAGTTGGTATTTTTTTATTATAAAAACAGATAAAACATAATAAATGAGGAAACTATTAACAGACTGAAGTACTGAGGATGATTTACTGAGGTATAAAAAGGGCTACCTTAAAGGTAGCCCAAATAAACATTATAATCAATAGTATTTGTATGCATAAGCACTTAAGTATGCAGGTTGATCTCCGAGAGGAATTATCTCAATCAAAATAGTCCTGTCGTATGAATTTTGTGGTAATACGATATTAGCAGCACCCGTTGTAACAACAGTTTGATATACAACTGCAAAAGCAGGACTTATCATATATACGAATACTTGATAAGGAGTTGTAGTGTTGCAGCCGATGCTGAATGCCGGAAAATGAGTAGCAGGAACTAAATAAGCCCCTCCTAATCCGCCTTCATAGTTTGATAATATAAAACTTTCATTAGGCAGAATGGTTCTTGGACCATTTACATATTCATACAACATTAAATTAGGTTGTTTGATTGTACATGCCGGAAGTGTTTCTGCATAAGCGTAGGTTGGTGCTGCAATTAATGTTAACAGACAGACTAAGAGAGCTACAATTTTAGTGAATTTTTTCATTTGGTTAATATCCTTTCTTTTGAGATTTTTATAATTTTTCGAGTGTGTGGCACCACAACAAAATTTTACATCAATATACAAAAATATACAAGTAAATAATAGTAAATTATATGGGAAAAATATACTAGGAAAAAAATGGAACCATATAGATTGTTATGTCGTTGTATTCTGGGTCCGGAGAAGGTAAACATCACCGGCTGTATTGATTTATTATTGAATTAAGTCTGGTAAGGATGATTTAGGCTCAAACTTCTAAGTACGAAAAGTTCTTTCTTCACATTTAGACCATATAATTATAGAGTGATAAAGTATATAAATTGGCTTTTTATCGTCCTCCCCTGCCGGATTTCTATCTGGGTATACCGAGCGGAGCTGTGACATAGAACGAAATGAGGTGGATAGTATGACAACACAGGATCGTGAGAGAATCACCAGTGAGGAGTATGCTGATCTTTTGATAAGCTATAGCGGAGATCAGAGTATTCTGAACAAATTCCAAGATGCTACGATACATATCATTAACTTCTTTTATGCTGTAGTTCATGTGCCAATCGCCCAGATTACGGATACTTTAATTGTAGAGATGGGATATTCGGTTCTACCCTCCCTCTTTGGTTTGATTAGTCAGGCAAGCCTTGAGGCTTCGGGCATTATAAGGCTTCGTAATATTCCGAACTTCAATCTTCGGGGTGAGGGAGTCTTGGTCGGAATTATCGATTCCGGCATTGATTATCGTAACCCTATCTTTCAGAATGAAGATGGAACCACGAGGATCGCATCTATCTGGGATCAGACGGTGGCAAGCGATAATTTTCCCGAAGGTACCTACTATGGAACAGAATATACCAGGGAGCAGATTAATGAAGCTCTACGGAGTGAGACACCCCTGGAAATTGTGCCAACCACAGACGAGATAGGGCATGGAACGATGGTAGCCGGCATAGCGGCAGGCAATGATGTGCCCGAGAGTGGCTTCTTTGGCGTGGCATCGGATGCAGAGCTTGTGGTAGTGAAGCTGAAGCAGGCGAAGACCTATCTTCGGGAGTTCTTTCTGGTTCCCGAAAATGTCCCATGTTATCAAGAAAATGATATCATATTTGCAATCGATTATATCATGAGGGTGGCCATAAATCTAAATCGTCCTATGGCCGTCTGCATTGCTCTTGGAACTTCACAAGGTGCCCATGACGGAAGAGGTACCTTGAGTAACTATATATCTTTACAGGCAGAGAACATCGGCTTTAGCTTTCAAGTGGCAGCTGGTAATGAGGGCAACGCCAGAAGGCATTATTATGGAACCATTGATCCGAACACCGGAAACAATACGGTGGAGCTCTTCATTGGAGAAAATGAGGCAGGCTTCTCAATGGAGATATGGGGAGATTCTCCGGGGTTATATTCAATTGATATACAGACTCCATCGGGTGAATATGTACCTCAGATTATTCCACGGCTGGATGAGAATCGGGATATATCCTTTATCTTTGAGCAGACGCAAATCTTTGTAGATTACCAGATTATCGAATCTCAGAGTGGTGACCAGTTGATTCTGGTACGTTTTCGTAATCCCAGTTCAGGAATCTGGCGTTTCAATGTATTTGGAAGGGGACCCTTAGCGACAGGCTTTCATGCCTGGCTTCCGATGGAGGGTTTTATCTCAAATAACACTTATTTTATACGTTCTGACCCATATACTACTATTCTGTCGCTGGGTAACGCGCGAGTTCCGATTACCGTGACTGCCTATAATATAGAAGATGACAGCCTCTACCTGAATGCCAGCCGAGGCTATACTAGAACAGGGATTATTAAACCAGAGATTGCGGCACCGGGAGTCAATATTCTGGCACCGGCACCGGACCAGAGTTTTGTTACCGTCACCGGAACCAGTGCCAGTGCAGCTCATACCACTGGGGTCGCAGCGATGCTCTTAGAGTGGGCTATTGTCCGAGGTAATCAGCCCAACCTCAATACGGTAGATATGAAGATATTCATGATTCGTGGAGCTCGAAGGGAACTGGACATTCAATACCCCAATCGGGATTGGGGTTATGGGATACTGGATGTCTATAATATATTTGATACTCTTCGCACCGGAGAATAAGAAAGCCCTACAATAAATACGGATACACGAAATGGAGGTGGGACACCGGATGACAGCGGAGGAAAGACAACGGATAACTAGCGAGGAGTATACAGACTTTCTGGTGGAATATAGCCAGAATCCAAGAGTTTTTGAACAATTTCCAAATTCAACTGCACATATCATGAATCAGCGCTTTGCAATAGTATATGTGCCTAATTCCCAGCTTACGGGTCGGACCATCAATCAGTTCGGATATTCGGTTATTCCCTCTTGTTACGGACTAACCAGTGAAGTGAGCCTGGAAGCCTCAGGCATTGTTAGATTACGTCGTATCCCTGTATTTAACCTGAGGGGAACAGGGGTATTGGTGGGGATTATCGATACGGGAATCGACTATACCAATCCGGTATTCCTTCATAATGATGGTACAACGAAAATTGTTGCACTTTGGGATCAGTCAATTCAAAGTGACCAATTTCCGGTTAATTTTGATTATGGAACTGAGTATTTGCAAGATACGATTAATCTAGCATTAAACAATGCAGATCCTTACTCCATTGTTCCAAGTGTGGATGAGAATGGCCATGGCACTATGCTCGCAGGGATTGCGGCTGGCTCTGAGATAGAGGATAGTAATTTCAGCGGCGTAGTTCCGGAGTCTGAATTAGTTGTTGTGAAGCTAAAACCTATGAAGCAAGCGCTGAGGAGGTTCTTTGTAATTCCGGAGGGAGTTGTCGCATATCAGGAAAATGATATTATGTGGGGAGCTCAATATCTCATCGAAGTTGCCCGAAGACTCCAGCGGCCGATTGCCATCTGTATTGGGCTTGGTTCCTCCCAAGGATCCCATGATGGCAGAGGGGCATTAAGCTCTCTACTATCGGTGGGAGGCGATTTCCCGGGGGTTGTAATCAGCATATCAGCAGGAAATGAAGGCAATATGCGTCGGCATTTCTTCAGTAGGGTAGACTCGCAGATTGGTTATAGTACTGTCGAATTTAACGTGGGAGAAGAAGAACAGGGCTTTACTATGGAGCTTTGGGGAGTAGCTCCTAATACCTATTCTATTGATATCCTGTCACCTGCGGGTGAATATATACCCCGGATACCGGAGAGTCTTAGCGTGAATCGGGAGATAAATTTTGTTTTCGAGCGAACCAGAATATTTATTGACTATCAGATGATTGAATCTCAGACGGGAGATCAGGTTATACTCCTTAGGTTTATTACGCCTACTCCTGGAATCTGGAGATTTCAAGTCTACACTAGGGGTACTCTGGAGGGAAGCTTTCATATCTGGATGCCAATGGGTAACTTTATAACGGATAACACCTATTTTATTCAACCGGATCCTTATACAACCATAACTTCCCCCGGAAATTCACTGGTGCCAATTACAGTAACCGCATATAACCCGGTGAATAATAATCTGTACCAGAGAGCAAGCAGGGGTTATAGTAGAATTGGTACCATAAAGCCGGATTTGGCAGCCCCGGGGGTGAATATCCAGGCTCCGACGCTGGAGAATGGGTTTACACAAATCTCCGGCACAGGCGCTGCTGCCGCACATACTACAGGGATTACAGCGATTATGCTGGAGTGGGGAATTGTAAGGAATAATTATCCCGGTATTGATTCGGTAGAGGTTAAGAAGTTCCTGATTCGCGGAGCAAACCGAAGTCCGACCTTAACCTACCCTAACCGGGATTGGGGCTATGGAATGCTGGACATCTATAATGTGTTTGATCTGCTAAGAGCCGATATACAAAGAGGCTAGGGCTATTACATAATTTTAAAAGATACTCCTACAAAGGAGATCTTATATCGAAGCAATATCCCTAGTCTTTCAGCAGGCCTTGTGCAGCGCTCACCGGCAGGGAGATGCAGATGCCGCGTCCTTCGGTAGTGATACCGGCAACTTTATTAATGCTTTCCATGACCTGATGTTTGATCTTGTGGGATACGATTATCAGGAGAATATCCTTCTCCGGCTGAATGGTAATACCGAAGAACTTGGAGGTTTCATCGTTTGCAATTCCTCTACCATGGAGCAGAGTACCACCCTTGGCTCCGGTGGCCCTCACAGCCTCAATAATCTGGTCATAAAATCCATGATTAACAATGGTCAGAATTAAGTCGTTGCCTTCTGTCTGAGTCATAGATTCATCCTCACTTTCTATCCGCATATTTCGATCGGAAATCATACACAATTGGTTCAATGCATTGCTGGCTCCATTGATCGGTAGGGTAAAGGCAATTCCCCGACCCGGTTTATCCAGATGAAAATCAACTGCTAGTTTTTTTAACAGATGCCGAGCCATATTCTCGGTAATTATACTGAGAAAAACGGCTTTTTTGTGTTCTCCGAAACCCAGAATATTATATAATTCCGGCTTAGCTGCTCCATATCCGTGGGTCACAATATTGATAGGAAGACCATAACGGCGATAATGCTCTTCGACCATTTCGATATGGCTATAATCGATAATCGTTACCAGTGCCTGCATGTTACAGTTCATGGGTTGAGTTACCATAATCATCCTCCAATAAGTTCATATTAGTGATTTCTGTTTCATTGTTAAGAGTATACTCCACAAGGGGATCAGATTGCAAGAATTCGTAGGAAGCCTCAGGATATTCTATAATATAGTCCTGGTCTATAGGAATTGCCTCTTCTTTGACAATATTTCTTGATTTAATTCGATAGATAAGACCAAGGCATTGAATCGTAATCAGAGGTGTCATAGCTACCATTGCAACGATACCGAAGGCATCGGTCTGTACATTTCCTCCGATGGCTTTCGTTGCACCCATAGCGAAGGGAAGCAGGAAGGTTGCAGTCATCGGCCCTGAGGCAACCCCTCCGGAATCAAAAGCGATGGAGGTAAATAATGAAGGAGTTACAAAGGTAAGAATAAGGGCGATTGCATAGCCGGGAATGATCAGATACCAGATGGAGATTCCCGTAATTACGCGAAGCATTGCAAGTCCGACAGAGATGGCAACACCGATGGAGAGACTGAGGCCCATGGCTTTGCCGGTGATATTACCATCGGTGATATTCTCTACCTGTTCCTTCAACACGTGAACAGCAGGTTCAGCAGCAACGATAAAGTATCCGATGACCATACCAAGAGGAATCAGGAAGGCATCAAAGGAATGCTCCACAAGCTTCATTCCTAGCAGATAACCGACGGGCATGAAACCTACATTTACCCCGGTGAGGAAAAGGACCAGACCTAGGAAGGTATATACGATTCCGGAGCCCAGTCGCAACAGTGAACGCTTCGCTAGACGGAGAGCGATCAGCTGGAACACGAGGAAGAATACCAGAATTGGAAGTAAAGCGAGGAAGACTTCTCGGCTATATTCGGGGAGTGCATGTGCAAAGGCTCTTAGTGCCTCTGGTAGACTGTTTACCTCAGGTGTCGAGACAGAGGAGTAATTACCGGATGAGGAATCGAAGAAGGTTCCCAGAATTAATACGGTCATAATGGGTCCGACGGAACATAAGGCTACCAGACCAAAGCTATCCTCCTCGGCTGTCTTATCACCGCGGACGTAAGCAAGACCAATACCAAGAGCCATGATAAAGGGAACCGTAATAGGTCCTGTTGTAACCCCTCCGGAATCGAAGGCTACTGCCAAGAAGTTCTCATGAGTAAAGGCAGCCAGAACAAATACAATCGTGTAGAGACCAATCAACAAGTAGGAGAATTTGATCTGAAAGAATATTCTGAGAAAGGATATCACCAGAAAAATACCTACACCAATGGCAACAGCGATGATTAACAAAGTATCCGGTACGGCGGGAGTCTGCTTGGCTAACACCTTAAGGTCAGGCTCAGCAATGGTAATAAATACTCCGATAATAAAGGTAGAGGCAATAATTAATGGGAGCTTGCGTGAGCGTGTCAGATAGGAACCGATTTTCTCACCCATAACCATCATCGATATATCAGCACCAAGTGTAAATAAGGACATACCAAAGATAAGCAGTAGGGAACCGACGAGAAACAATGCTATGATATAGAGTGGCAGAGAAGCAATCGTAAAGTTAAGAATTAATACAATTGCCGTGATTGGTAGCACTGAAATAAATGCTTCCTTTAATTTGGAAAGTAATGGATTGTTCAAACTATCACCTCGTAGCTTTCTGTGTCAGTGGACAGGGAATCAGACGGAGTGGTTTCCGATATCTTAAGTTTACCCGAAAGAGGGAGCAATAACAACCTTTTTTGGGAAATTCGTTAAAAATTACTAAAGCATTCTGGTTAAAACAGAAGAAAACAGAAGAGGAGGAACAACTGATTGTTGCATATTGACGATAGAAAAGCGGGACAATATTCAAGTTCAAAGGATTCTCATTATAAGGCTGGCAGAAGAAAGGCATATCTTATCACGTTATTCCTTCTGGCAGGCTATCTGATCTTGTTGGGCTATGGAATGGGTACTCCAAGAGTGACTGCAGCGAGTAAGCAGGTAACCTATACCATCAAGACAACCAGCGCACCTGCAATCACCAGATACCAGAGTTTAGCAACCTATAATAACAAGACAAAGCATTATTATCTGCTACGTTCTTATTTGGAGCTTCTGGAGAAGAAGGGTGGCGGTACGTTAATTCTGAAGAAGGGTACCTACACTATAACCAATACTCTTTATGTATCTTCTAAGGTAACTATAGTTCTCCAGGATGGAGTGACGCTACGGAAGGGAAATGATACAGGATCAAAAGCCCTCTCTCCGACGAAATCCTTATTTCAGTTTATCGCACCCAGTAAGTCGGGTCAATCGGCGGTGGCGACTAAGTATGGAGGAGAGTCGGACATAAAGCTCATCGGGGAAGGTACGGCAATCATCGATCTCAACTATGAGAACGAGGTGACCGGAATTGTCATAGGTCATAGCTCCAATATTACAATAGAGGGAATTACCTTTCAGAAGATGAAAGGGGGAAGCTTTCTGAAGATCGCCGCATCCAAGAAGGTCGCGATTAAGAATAATACCTTCTGTGATGCCAAGGCTTCTTCTTCGGGCAGAAGGGAAGCAATCGCCTTAGAGATTCCGGATGAGATATCAAAGGGTTTTATCTATCCTTGGAGTAAGGCGGACAAAACCGTCAATGATGACATAACCATCGAGAATAATGAATTCAGCTCACTGGAACGAGCCATCGGAAGCGGTAAATATACGCAGGACATATACCAGCGTAATATCAAGCTATTGAATAATACCATTACAAAGACAACTTCCCATGCAGTTCGAATTCTTAACTGGGAGAAGTGTGTAGTGGAAGGAAACCATTTCTCCAATATCACTAATTCGGAGGGGTCTCTTAAGGTAATCCAGGTCAGCGGAGCAAAATACCCGACCATTACCGGCAATATCTTCGCGAACTCAGACCGTCCAATTCAGATTATGCCGTCGAAGAATACGAACAACGGATCAGGTTATGCTACCACTTATAATACCATCAGTGAAGTGAATAAGGCAGCGATGGTTAACAATACTTTGCTGGAGATGAAGGAATATATCATAAGATATCATAAGACCTATAATGAATTCACCAAAGATACAGAGAAGTGGGAGATCTTTGATGTGTCAGTCAAGGCCTTTACGATCACTCCTGATTCCCAACCCTTCCAGAATAACTTTACGAATTATAGTACATATAAAAAGGAGACGAAGCAGTATTATGTCCTTCGCTCCTATCTGGAGCAGCTGGAGAAGGTAGGCGGTGGCACACTTACTATTAACGCCGGAACCTATGAGATCAGTAATGCCCTCTATGTTGCATCTAATATTACGATCTATCTGAAGGATGGTGTAATAATTCGTAAATCAGCTGAGACCGGAACAAATTTAATGGAGAGTGCTTCTTCCCTCTTCCAGCTGGTAGCACCCTCCAGAGCTAGTATCGTTGGTGGTTACTCCGCTTATCAGGGTGAGAGTAATATCAAGTTGATTGGGGAAGGATCGGCTACGATAGATATGAATTATGTATCCGGAGCCATCGGAATAATCCTTGCTCATAACCGGGAAATTACGATCCAAGGAATTGCCTTTACGAATATGCAGAGCGGACATTTTATCGAGCTGGATGCGTCTAAGAACGTACTAATCGAGAAGAATACCTTTACCGGGCATAAACCCTCCGAGACCGGAATTAAGGAGGCTATCAATCTTGATACACCGGATATCAGTACCGGAGGCATTCATGTAGGCTGGACCAGCTATGACCTTACACCGAATCTAGAAGTGACGATCCGCGATAACCACTTCAGTGACCTGGAGCGTGCAATCGGAACCCATAAGTATAGTGGTGGTAGATATCATGAGAACATTAAGATATTGAATAATATCATCGAGGATACGGACTCCGATGCAATCCGTATTCTTAATTGGAAGACACCTACCATACAAGGGAATACCATCAGAAATGTGAATAATGGTAGCGGAACAGAACGGGCAATCCTCGCCAGCGGTGTGATTCATCCTATCATTCAGAATAATACGTTCATTAATACAGCAAGGCCGATTCAATTGATGCCTTGGAAGAACAATGGTCCGGGAAGTGACTATGACATTACCTATAATGAAGTTGATTCCAAGGAGCTCGAGCTGATGCTCAAGAACAATCTGGAGCGCGTCGGTGAGTCGTTCATCCGTGTGAATCAGGTCTATGGCGTATATAATACAAGTACTTTAAAATACTATTATTCCTCGGTTTACATACGCTAAAAATAATTGGTTAAAAAATGATTAAAGATTGAAGTATTTTATTGAAGTTCCTCGTTATATGAAGTATGATGGTTGCAATTGGTGAAGCATTTGCGGCAAAAACAGCCCTGCTTCAATAGTGTAAATGATTGGGAGGAATTAAAAATGAGAAACAAGTTATCAAATGTATTGTGGGGATTATTTTTTATCATAATCGGCATCGGTGTAGCCGGAAATGTGATGAATATCTGGGATTTTCATCTATTCTTTGACGGATGGTGGACATTATTTATCATCGTTCCTTGCTTCATCAGCATGGTTCAGACCGGATTTTCCACCGGCTCCTGCGTTGGTTTTATCATAGGCGTTCTATTGCTTATAAATTATTATGTTGATTTTGATTTCGACATCTGGAGACTGATTATACCTGTTATCTTAGTATTAATCGGAGTCCGCATTATGTTTCAGGGGGCATTTCGCAAGAAGATCAATTATGATCAGAGCTTTAACGCAAGTGGCGATGATAAGGGACCGGCAAACGGAACAGATTACTCAAGCATAAATAAGGGTGAATACAGCGCTGTATTCTCCAGCAACCGTATCCATATTACCGAGCAGTTCTTCGGCACAAGCTTAAGTGCAGCCTTCGGTGCTATTGTACTAGATTTAAGAGATGCCAAGATTAACACAGATGTTGAGATTAACGCTTCTGCAATCTTTGGCGGAATTGATCTCTATCTTCCGAATGGAGTAAAGGTTAAGACAAATAACGTTCCGATCTTTGGTGGTGTTAGTAATAAACATTCACAGACTACCGATCCTAATGCACCTACCATTTATCTGAACTCCACCTGTATGTTTGGAGGTATCGATATTAAATGAACAGCTTTCAACGATTGATTAAATATTGTGCGATCGCTTTTGCAATCCTACTCGCTATCGGTATCATATCCTTTATGGTAAATGTAGCATTAACCGTAGTGAGCTTTGCGTCAGGTAATGGATTTCATTCCGGCAGAATATCCCGCAAGAATAGTATAGAATTTACTTCGAAGGATATCGACACCATAGATTTTGATGAGACCTTTACCGGGGTTACCGGTCTGGATATTGATAATTCGGCGGGAAATCTTGAGATAGTGACGGGTGATTCCTTCCGTGTTGAAGGGATGAACGTATTCGAGGGCTTTGAAGCAAAGAAAAATGACAACGGAACACTGGTAGTAAGCGACAATGAATCTGGCTTCCATTTCTTCGGGATACGTTTTAACGGCTTCAATAGTCCAAATTCCAAGATTACTGTAACTGTCCCCGCGGATTTTGTAGCGGAAGAAGTTAGAATCGAGACCGGAGCAGGAACTGTAACCTTAGAGGAGCTGACAACTGAATATCTCTATATCTCCGCGGGTGCAGGCAATATCAAAGGCTCGGATCTAATCGCTGACAAGGTGAAACTGGAAGGTGGCGTTGGTTCCATTGATATGGAAAACGTAACCTTTAAGAATGCGAGCTTTGAATGCGGTGTCGGCAATGTCTCTCTGAGTGGTGTTCTTCTTGAAGAGAACAAATTCGACTGTGGTGTTGGCGAAGTGATACTGGAACTGCAAGGTAAATTGAGCGATTATGATTTGGATATTGAGTCCGGTGTAGGTAATATTCGCGTGAACGGCGAGAAGATTGAAGAGATAGAGCATACCAACCGCTTTGCTGATCATTCCATCGAGGTTGATGGCGGTGTTGGTGGCGTAAGAATTAATATAGAATAGTTAAAAGTAGTTGCATTCTTTGAATACAAATATTAAAATTAAGAGAGAATAATAATGGGGACGTTAATAGTGCAAATTAGTAACGTCCCCTTTTGACTGAATTAACAGCAATATTTGTATAAACTAGAAGGAGAAGGCAATGAACAAGAAGAATTTACTGGGGTTATTATTGTTTGCTTGTCTGGTATGCACAGGATTATATGCCGGAGCTAATTATTTCATCAGCTTAGAAAGCAGCTCCTATGCGGACATGGAGGAAGCAGATACTACAAAGGATACGACAGGTCAGGATACCTCTCTTGCAGAAGCTGAGGAGAGTTCCGAGCAAACGGACCCGGATACGACCACAGTAACTCAGAGTCCTATCCCTGAGACCGATCATAGTAAGGCTGTTGACATAGGGACGCAGGAGCCTTGGCTCAGTACGAATCCCAGTGATAACGGAGGAGCTACCACAGAGTTGGTGAAGGCTCCCACACCGGTTGTAACTCCGGCAGGAAGTGGGGCAAGCGAAGGCAGTGATGAGGTCACCTTCAGTACTTCTGTTGGTGAGATGGAAGGACCGGCGCTGATCTATGACTGTACAGAAGTAGACTATATGTCTTATGTTCCTAAGATTACGTCGGACAGTGAGCTGGAAGAAGCCTTCGATATCTCTAACCCAAGTATTGAGGTCGATGCTAAAGCAGCGATCTTGTTCGACGCTGAAACGAAGGAAATCCTTTATTATAAAGATGCTCTTGTGGCAGTATTCCCTGCCAGTACTGCGAAGCTGATAACCGCTTTGGTTGCACTGGATTGGTGTACTGAGGAAGAGGAGATAACCCTGGGCGAGGAGATTAAGATGATTGCTTCGGATTCTACCACAGCAGGTCTGATTCCTGGGCAGATCCTTACCCTACGTAATCTCTTAGAGGGGATGCTCCTTCCCTCCGGAAATGATGCAGCCTATGCCATCGCAACCTATGTAGGCAGAAAATCCCTACAGAACGAAGGAGCGACGAAGGAAGAGGCAGTATATGAATTCACCCGACTTATGAATCTGGAAGCTATGTCCAATGGAGCTAAGAATAGCTGCTTCAAGACACCGGATGGTTATGATGCCATAGGACAATATACCACGGCTTATGATATGGGAATGATCGGGGTGGCAGCATCGAAGAATGAAATTATAGTAGAAGTTAGTGGCCAAGGACAATCTCGCAATGTATTCCTGAGTGGGGAGGATGTTACCTGGTATAGTACGAATAGATTAGTGAAAAAAGGTTATGAGCAATATTATTCCAAAGCCATCGGCCTTAAGACCGGAACCAGTACAATGGCAGGAAGATGTCTTGTGGCTGCAGCAGAAGAGGATGGACGTAAGGTGGTCTGCGCAATTATGGACTCCAGCTCTACAGGTAGGTGGGAGGATGCAATCGCATTACTTAAGTATGGACTGAATCATTAAGATAGGGCAACAAATGCCTGGAACCAGGGGGACGCATGGATCAACAAGAAAATGAGCAACAAGAGAACCAAGCTGAACAACTAGAGAACCAAGTTAATCGACTTGAGAACCAAGCTGTGAATCAGAATTCTGTTCAGAATGCTAATGAGTACAGCCAGAATCCTTCACAAAACCAACAGCAGAATTCAGCCTATAGTCAGCAAGGAATGTACCAACAGAACGTTCAGGGTATGTATCAACAGAACAGTCAGGGTATGTATCAACAGAACGGTCAAGGTATGTATCAGCAGTTACGAGTCATTAACGTATATCCTCCGGAATTCGGAAAGGAAGATGGTATGTTGGGATCGGAGCCGCAGGCTCCTACAAAAAACTCCTTGAGTATGATAGCATTTGCTCTGTTCATCATGGGAATTGCAGTATTGTTATCGCAACAATTAATCAGTACAGCAGTAATCAGCTACTGGCCACAGATTGTTAAGATGGACTGGTATCTCTGGGCAATTACCGGGTTCTCTATGATTGGAATAGCACTTCCGGTGTTCTATTTTCTTACAAAGCGCCTGCCTGAGCCGAAGAAGGAAGAAGTTATAAAGCTAAAACCCTTACAATTTATCATGATTTTCTTCATATGCACTGCAGTAATGTATATTACGAACTTCTTCAGTGTATTTTTGATGTTTTTGATTACCTTACTTAAGGGAGGTAACTTACTAGATCTCAATCCTCTGGCTGAGATCTTGATTGACAGTAACCTGATTCTAAGAGTTCTGTATGCAGCGGTTATAGCACCGATTATTGAGGAAATTATCTTCCGTAAGTTATTATTGAATAAGCTTCGTAAGTATGGAGATGTTCCTGCTATTCTGCTTTCGGCAATTGCTTTTGGCTTATTCCATATGAATGTATCACAGATGTTCTATGCAACTGCGCTAGGTATCATATTTGCGTACGTGGCAATCCGTACTAACGCAATCCGTTATAATATCCTTTTACACATATTAATCAACACGATGGGTGTAGTGATTGCACCGCTGGCTACACAGCAGAATATGATCTTCTCACTGATTATCGTTGCATGGGTGTTCACCTGTATCGTGCTAGGAATTGTACTATTTGTGGTGAATGTGAAAAAAATAAAACTATATCGGGCATACAAACCCATGGAGAAAAAATCAGGTTATCTTCTTAATGTGGGTACCATCCTGTATACAGCAATGTGTATGGCAATGGTTGTGGCACAGATCGTAGCTTCCTAATAATAAGTTATGGTTCGGGTGCCATAAGTCCGATAAATCAAAAGTGGCGTACATACGTGCATATGTATACATCTGGACTCGCCTTACCCTCATGCGGAATACAGTTTTTAAAGGTGTGATTAATTCAACAAATCCCACTCCTGGATATAGTTGGTAGAACAAAAGTTATTATAACATTAAGTCTAAAGTAAAAAAACAAGATACCATAAATAATTAATATTTATGGTATCTTGATAATAAATTTAAATTAATAAGAAATAATAAAACCATTTAACAAAATCTATATTATAATATTTGAAATAAAAAGGAGTATTTTAATGCATAATAAAGAACAAGTATTCAAAGTATTAAAATGGATTTTACGATTTTTTATATATATTATGATTATAATAATAATTTTTGATTTTACTAATTTACCTTCAGGTAGCAGTGTGTTAGAACATAACATAAAAATTCTAATTCATGTTTTAGTATTAGGTATAGCTACTTATGGTTTGGTGCATTTTAAAGAATTGTAAAATGTATTAATTTTCTCATG
>JAQZBA010000059.1 GCA_029239365.1 Herbinix sp.
AAGCCTTCTCTGAATCCTTCTTTGAAAAATCTGTTTTTTCTGCAATCGCTGCAACTAATTCTGCTTTGTTCATGGATTTGCTCCTCCTCTAAAGTGATAATTACATTTTAATTTAATCTAACGATTTTTGATAACTCTCCACAATTCATGCTGTTCGGTAGGCGAGAGTTCGCATAGATCTTGTCCCCTGCTCACGGCTAGAGCGAAGACATCTACAAATCTATTTATAAACTTATTAGTGGCATTTGTCAAGGAATTTTCTGCATTTAATTGTAAAAACCGCGACAAATTAATGATTGAGAACATTACATCACCAAATTCCTCTTGAATATTGCTTTTATCCCCAATTTCCACTGATTCTTTAAGCTCTTCGAGCTCTTCATATACCTTTTTAAGCACCTGTTCATACCCTTCAAAATCCATTCCGGATTTGGATGCTTTTCTCTGTATTTTCTCAGCTCTGATGTTTGCAGGCAATGCTTTTGGGACAGAAAGAAGCTCTTCTGCTATATTACTCCCTTTCTTCTCTTGTTTCTTAATCTCCTCCCAGTTCTTAATAACACCTTCGGAATTCTCTACTGCCACATCGCCGAAGATATGAGGATGTCTGCGAATCATCTTCTCCGCTTCTTCCGTTATTACATCATCGATTGTAAAAGCCTGTGTCTCCTCTGCAATAACACTATGAAGAGCAACCTGAAGCAGGACGTCTCCCAGTTCTTCACGTAGGTTTTCCTTATCCTTGTTGTCTATTGCCTCTATGGTCTCATAACATTCCTCTAACAGACAGCTTTTTAAGCTCTCATGAGTCTGTTCCCTATCCCAGGGACATCCTTCCCTAAGCTTTCTAATGATATCCATAAATTCTTCGAAGCTGTAATTTGACATATCGTCACCCCTTATCTCATGTAAAAGATTATCCTAATAACTTCACTATATGCATCCATTTCGAATGATCCCAATGCAATGTCTTGTTCAACTAATAATCAACAAACATCAGTTCCCGCTAATAATCCTATGTTGTAAACATCAGAAAACATGCCTTGTGATTATTATAACCTTATGTAACCACATTATAACAATAACCCTTCTAAAAATACAATACCGATGTAAAAACATGCTAATCCCAACACTGAAACACTCTCTCTTTAACTAAATCAAATACTATATCATAACTTTATCATTATACAGTCTCTTTCCGTACACAAGAAAGGAGGGTGTTTTGCACACCCTCCAACACAACATAAATTCAATTTAGTTATTGTTCCATCTGCCGGCCCATAAATGCTGCTGCCGTTGCTGACATCTTAATCTCAAGCTCACCGAATTTGGTCTTGGTATCCTTAGTAAGAAATATAACGGAACCAATTGCATCACCCTCGCTGATAATCGGAGTAATCGCTTCGTAGACAAATTCAGATTCATCTTCATTCATAATACGGACATAGTTTTTATCATCCTTAGCAGCTACTATGGTTTCCCTTTCATTAATAACCTCTTCCAGCTCATGACTGATGCTCTTAGAGATTAAGTCCTTCTTTGTAGGTCCTGCCACAGCAATAAACTGATCCTTGTCTGTGATTGCAACAATATGTCCTGTAGTCTGTGCTAAGGAATCCGCATACTGCTTAGCAAATTGTCCGAGCTCGCCGATTGGAGAATACTTTTTCAGTATAATCTCTCCCTCTCTATCAGTAAAAATCTCCAGAGGATCTCCCTCGCGTATTCTTAATGTACGGCGAATTTCTTTAGGTACTACAACACGACCAAGGTCATCTATTCTTCTTACTATACCCGTTGCTTTCATATATGATCTTCCTCCATTTTACATGATTTGATTTTACAGAAATCATAACCAGTTAACTGTTACATTTTCTATCTGATACTATTGTTTGTAAAATGGGAAAGTTTATACATTTGTTTCATAGAATTATTTATTTGATTTTTGTTTCTCTATCTCCCTTATATTTCAGTACTACGCGTTAAACATAATCTTCTCACTATTGAAGGCTCTGGTAATCAGTGAGGTGATAATTGCTGCCAAGACACTAATCGTTAATACTGTTGCTCCAAACTGAGCCAGGGTAAGTTCACCCATCAATAGATTTTGTATGCTGACAGCACTATTATAGATCGGGATGAAAAAGTTAGCAAGTTTGGTGTCCCCTGTACCTGCGTAAGTCATAATACTGCCTAACATAACAAGAATATAGGCCGGCATTACATAAGTATTTGCCTCCTTGGAGGTTCTGGCGAGAACCGCAATCAATGCAACAATTGCCACATAGAGATAAACGACTACGATTAAAATAACAAAAAGCATAATGACCTCTAAGGGTGAAAATTGAAGGCTCACAGCTCCCAGTTCTCCACCTGTTGCACCGTTCATAAGAATAGGCATAGCAACCACAATGGATACCACATAAACTGCTGCCGAGATACTGGACATAATGGCCAGAGAGATTAATTTACCAAACACAATCTCCCCTCTCTTAATCGGAGATACCAGCATACTGGACAGTGTTCCTCTTTCCTTCTCACCCGTGATCGCATCAACACCAAGTCCCATTGCTCCAGCAAAAAGCATGATATTCAACAGGAACGGAACCAGCATACCAAGTATCCTACCATCCTGCTTCTTCTCATCTACAATCACAGAGGCATTCGGATCTTTATCAATAAAGAATACTGTAAGCTGCTCCATATTACCGAGACGTTGCGTTAATAATCCCTGCTGATACGAGTAGAGCACTCTTGATACAAAGCTCTCTCTGGCAGCCGATGAATAATCCTCCGCAGTATTGTAGTAGGTCTTAACTTCAGGAATCGGATCTCCTGCTGCCTGATAAGCCCCAATCGTATCAGAAAAGCCTTCATCAAAAACAACCAGCAAATCAACGGTACCGTTAAAAATGCCATCCTTTAAGTCATCTATATTATCTGATTCTTCGAGGTATTCAATGTCCGCTTCGTAACCGGTGGTCTGGATCATTTCATCCAGATCTGCCGGGGCATTCTGAATATAGACAGAAGGAACATGCTCTTCTATATCGCTCATCATATTGCCAAGTAAGGTTCCCATTAGGGAGTACATACCAACAATCATGACTGCCGGCATAATAAATAAGCTAAATACCATCTTCTTATCATGAAATACCCTGGATAATTCTTTTTTTACTATGTTCTTCGTTCCATTCAGCATAATTATACCTCCTCCCTATTATGTTGTTTGTAAAGTTCAAAGAAAGCATCTTCTAATTCCTCTGATTTTGTTTCCACAAGAATCTCATTCAGAGTACCTTCAATTACCTTTACTCCATTGATAATAATACCAATGCGGTCACAAAGCTTCTCTGCTTCCGTCATGATATGGGTGGAGATGATAACGGTCTTACCATCTTCTCTTAACTGCTTTAGATATTCTGTTACACTTCTTGCAGTGATGATATCAAGACCTGTGGTAGGCTCATCAAATATTACGACCTCCGGGTCGTGAACAAGACTGACTGCAATGGAAGCCTTCTGCTTCATGCCCGTGGATAATTCATCAATTTTCTTATCTTCAAAGTCCTTGATTCCAAAGTAATGGAACAGCTTCTCCCTGCGCTCATTAATTGCCTTTTCATCTTGCCCGTGCAGTCTACCGAAGAAGTTGAACATGTATTTCGGGGAAAACTGTGGATCAAGCTTAATTTCGTTGGTTAAGAAGCAGATACTCTTTCTTACCTTTTCCGATTCCTTTACAGTATCAAAACCACATACCTTAACCTCGCCTTCTGTCGGCTTTAATAAGGTTGCTATGGTACGTAGTGCTGTCGTCTTACCTGCGCCGTTTGGTCCGAGTAGCCCATAGATTTCACCCGGTCTTGCCTCCAAGGACAGCTTATCCAGCGCCTTTTTCATGCTCTTCTTGGTTTTAAGCTCCAGCATCTGTTTCTTATTTAGCTTGTAGACCTTTGTCAGATCCTTTACTATAATCATTTACTCCCACGCCTTTCTTAATAGAATAACCCCACGCTACAATGTGTCCCTAATATGGAATATGGAAGCTCCCTGCCCCCTTTCCATACACTTCCAGTATACAGAGAGCGTGAACTTTGTCAACCATAAAATCCCATACCATGGTATAAATCCCATACCATGGTATAAATCCCATACCATGGGAGTAATTATAATCCTTCTATGTTAACAAAAAAGTAGGATTTTATTAGAAATACATTAAAATCCTACTCATTCTTATATATTCAGTTATTTCATACTAATCGACATGCTACCTTTAGATTTAGTTTGTGCATAATCGTTCATCCAGTACTATGGTAAATGGGCCATCATTGACTAAGGATACCTTCATATCACCGCCGAATTCTCCTGCTTCCACCTTACCAAGGCGGTTATGGATGCTGTCCAGCACATACTCGTAAAGCTCCTTCGCCTTCGTTGCACCTGCCGCATTGATGAAATCCGGTCGGTTACCTTTTCTGCAATCAGCGTATAGAGTAAATTGTGATACGACCAGTACCTCGCCTTGTACCTCTTGCAGGGAGAGATTTGTCTTGCCGTTCTCATCTGCAAAGATTCTGAGCTTCAATATCTTGTCAATGTATTTGTCTGCGATTTCTTTCGTATCTTCCTGTCCCACACCCAACAAAATCAGAAATCCTTTTCCGATGGCACCGATGCAATGACCCTCAACCGTAACACTCGCTTCTAATACTCTCTGAATTACAACCCTCATGCTTCTATCCTTTCGTAACAATCAAGTAAATGTCCTTAATACACTCCACTCCAGAATCAGCTGATTCAAGGAGCACGACGCGTTAGCAGGACTTGTTGAGGGGAGCTTCAAAGCTTCTACTCCCGTATTCGGAAAAATATATCTCATATAGAGCTGATGGGAGGTACTGCCATTCGAGATAATCCGGTTAATCCTTGCTGTATTAAGTATCTCTGTCAAATCATTCGCAATGACATTCTTAATACTTGAGTCAGAGGAGCCAATGATTTCGCAGCTTTGTATCACGTCCCAAACCGCTATCTTGTTGTGTAGTAGCAGTTCCCGCTTTTCTTCCAGCGTAACCGGTAACTGTTCTTCACAAACAGCACTAACCACTCTCCAGAAACGATTCTGGGGGTGATGATAGAAGAATTGTGCCTCCCTGGATTTGACTGAAGGAAAGGAGCCTAACACCAATACCTTTGAGTCAGCATTATAGAGCGGAGGAATTGGATGTGCTACCCGTTCCACCAACACGTCACCTCCTACCTAATTCTATCTTACTAATTTGGATATGCCCTAGAGCAGATCCTGCATTATTTTATTATTTCCTTTAAGAAAGAGGTTCCGGCTATTTTTGAAGGAACTTTATAATAATCCAGTATGGTTGCTGCAATATCTGCATAGCTGGCTCTGGTTCCGAGATTCAAATTCCCCTTCACTTGCTTGCCATACACCACTAGCGGGATGTACTCTCTCGAATGATCGGTGGAAGGAGTGGAAGGATCGCAGCCATGGTCAGCCGTCACAATCAAGATATCCTCTTCACGCATACCTTCCAGTATTCTTGGAAGCTGCTCATCAAAATAAGTCAGAGCCTTAGCATAACCATCCACATCATTGCGATGTCCGTAGATCATATCAAAATCAACGAGATTGACAAAGCACAGACCATGAAAGTCTCTATCCATACGCTCAATCAGTTTCTCAATTCCCTCTGCATTGTCATGGGTACGAACTGTATCTGTGATACCCTTTCCTGCAAAAATATCATAAATCTTACCTACTGCTAAGACATCCAGTCCTTCTTCCTTCATCTGATCCATAAAAGTTAACGATGGCACAAGGGAGAAATCATGACGATTCGAGGTACGCTTGTAATCGGGTGCTGTACCTAGGAACGGTCTGGCAATTACACGGCCGACTGCATGCTCGCCGGTCAATAGCTCTCTTGCGATTTCACAATAGCGATAAAGCTCCTCAAGCGGGACGATCTCCTCATGGGCAGCGATCTGGAACACACTGTCTGCTGAAGTATAGACGATTAAAGCGCCGGTATCCACATGTTCTTTGCCATAATCTCTTATCACATCTGTTCCGGAATAGGGCAGATTACAGATCACCTTGCGTCCGGTTCGTTCCTCAAAGGGCTTCAATATCTCCTCCGGAAATCCGCCCGGGTAGGTAGGGAAGGGTCGCTCCGATATAATTCCAGCAATCTCCCAATGTCCTGTTGTGGTATCCTTGCCCATGGACACCTCTGTCATCCTGGCTACTGCTCCCCCGAAGGAAGTGCCTTCTTTGATCTGTGGAAACTTCTCTTTCACTCCATCAATGTGGAACAAACCCAGCTTTTCCATATTCGGCATAGCAAAATATTTACTTGTGGATGCGGCATATAAGGTGTGACTGCCAACATCGCCATAAAGTGCTGCGTCCGGTAATTCACCGATTCCAACACTATCTAAAACTACGATAAATACTCGTTTCATAATAACCTCCATCTTCTAATCATAAAATGACTACTATCTACTGTTAAAGTTACCAATCCATGAACTGATATACTATGAATACCTGAAGCATACGTTGAAAACGTAGTGAGCTTACTGCAAACTTATCTGCAAGTAAGCGGTCGGAGCAAACGATCATGAATATGCTTTTATTCATGATATATTACTTGAGCTGCTTACTAACTAGCAGAATATAGAAATTCTTGTATCTATTAGTATTATAATTATTTTATTGATTTATGTCTATGCCTTCCTCTCTTTTCTCAATTCGGTTTTATTTTTCTTTTATAAATCATAAGCTTTTCTTAAGGAAAAAGTAAATTTAAGTATATTGTTATCCAAAACATTCTGTGCTATAATAACGTGAATTGAACATACAGGACAGAACAATTATTTTCTAATTATATCAGAAAGGTTATAGTGACATGAAGCTTCTGAAAAATTTTACAAACTTAATAATGAAATATAAGCATGGATGGATCCTGTCCTACTTTTTTATCTATATCCTCTGGTTTACCTACCTGGAGCGGACAGTTACCACTAAGTTTAATCCCATTTATTCAAGATTGGATGATCTCATCCCTTTTAATGAGGTGTTTATCATCCCTTACTTCTTATGGTTTATTTATATCGCGGTAACAGTTGCTTATTTTCTAGTAACCTCGAAGCAGGACTTTTATCGATGCTGTGCTTTTCTATTCTCCGGTATGACTGTATGCCTGATCGTATACACCCTCTGGCCCAACGGTCATTACTTAAGAGTTGATTTAGAGCAATTAGGTCGAAGTAATATCTTCATTGATATGTTGGCTTCTATCTACTCTTTCGATACTGCTACTAATGTTTTCCCCAGCATCCATGTATTAAACTCCGTCGGAGTGATGATTGCTATCAATAAGAGTGAAAAGCTTCATAATATTATATGGCTTCAGTGGTCAGCTCTTATATTAACTGTTTTGATTTGTCTCTCCACTGTTTTCTTAAAGCAGCACTCCATCATGGATATCTTCGGTGCCCTAGTGCTTAGTGTAATTCTATACGCCGTAGTATACGTACCGAATCGATTGAGAGCTACCGCCAAAACAAGTAAATTATCGAAAAATCCTGGTATTTAAGGACTTCCACACTGAATCAAATAGCCGTAGGGCTTTGCTAATCTAGCATTGCCCAACGGCTATTTTTATCTATGACAACATAAATCCTCTCGTAGGATGGATTTTGTTGTTTATTCCTTTAGTTGAAGCCATAGATTTTCCTTAAGATATTATAACCAAGCTCTATCATCTTCAAGCCAAATTTTCCAGGGAGATTCATAGAACGTCCAAGGATCTGAGAATGGATCTGACGATACATCCATTTATCATAATTCTTCAGATAATCCCACAGTTCCTGCTTCTTATTCAGACTCTCGTCAGTACCCTCCTTAATTAGGAAGACACTGCTGACTGCCATCATCATGGATAGATATTTTACCATATATTTTTGCAGCTTCTTACTTTTTATCTCTGCCAAATCATGTGATTCAATCATAATCTTGGTAATACGCAGCTGTTGATCAATTCTTTTAATCATCACCTGCTCATTAACCGACTGATCGGATCTTCCGATAAAATATCGATATAGATTCACATCCATGTAATAAAGGGTCTTTACATAAGGCAAAGGCTGATAAACAAAAATGTTATCCACATAGAAGGTGTGTTTTGGTAGGCGAATTCCACAACTCTTTAGTAATTTTGTGCGATAGATTGTGGAATGCATCAGAATATTCTGGCTTTGTCTAAAGTGCATGATATCATTCCAGGTAAAGATACGATTCTCAGGTAAGGCTCTATGGTAATTGATGACTTTCTTTTTCTTCGCATCCACCTTCTCGTATACATAGTTCGCCAAGAACAAGTCCGGACTACTGCCATCGGCAATCAAGTTCTTTAAGACCTCCAGCACCTGTGCTAAAGCCTTCTCGTTTACCCAATCATCACTGTCTACCACTTTAAAGTATAATCCGGTGGCATTGGCTAGTCCCGTATTTACCGCTTCTCCATGTCCACCATTCTCTTGGTTAATTACTCTGATAATACTAGGATGTTTTGCCCGGTATTCCTCAGCGATCTTCTGTGTGTCATCTATGGATCCATCATTAATAATGAGGATATCCATCTCTTCCCCACCGGTTAATAAGCTATCGATGGCATGGTGCATATATGCCGCCGAATTATAGCAGGGTATCGCTGCTGTTAGAAGCTTCATGCTTACTTCCTATCCTTCCTTAGATCAAATTCTCAGGGTTCAAGCATTCTAATTCTTTCACTACAAAGCGACCGTTCTTACGGATCAATACGTCATCAAAATAGATCTCGCCGCCGCCATACTCCGGTGTCTGTATGCATACAAGATCCCAATGAATTGCAGAATGATTACCGTTGGGAGCCTCATCCTCATAGCAGTTACCAGGTGTAAAGTGGAAGGAGCCCATAATCTTCTCATCAAACAGAGTGTCCTTCATCGGCTTTAATACATAAGGATTTACACCGATTGCAAACTCGCCGATATAACGAGCACCTTCATCGGTATCCAGTACATTGTTAATTTTCTCTGTATCATTTGCGGTAGCATTGACTATCTTACCATTTTCAAAGGTAAAGGTGATGTTCTCATAGGTATAGCCCTGGAATACCGCCGGTGTATTATAGGAAAGTGTTCCGTTAACTGATTCGCGTACCGGTGCTGTATATACCTCACCATCGGGAATATTGCGCTCACCATCACAGGGTACTGCAGGTATGTTCTTGATTGAGAAGCTTAGATCGGTTCCGGGTCCAACGATCTTAACACGATCTGTACGATTCATATAATCAACCAATGGCTTCATAGATACGCCCATCTTCGCGTAATCAAGATTACATACATTGAAATAGAAATCCTCAAAGGCTTCTACGCTAGTGTTGGAGAGCTGTGCCATCGCTGCGTTCGGGTAGCGCAGAACAACCCATCTGGTCTTAGGCACACGAATGTTATGATGAACCGGTGTAGCATAATAGGTCTCATAAATCTTCATCTTTTCAGACGGTACATCGGCAAGTTCTGATACATTATCTGTACCACGTACAGCAACATAGCAGTTCATCTGCTCCATCTCAGCACCGTCAATCTTAGCCATTAAAGACATCTGTTCTTCGGTACAGTTTAGCAGCATCTCTCTCTGGAGTCTTACATCCGTATAATGAGGGAACGGTACGCCTCCCGCTTTATATACTTCCTTCACAAGCTGTCTGGCAAGGTCCTGAGTGGACGCTCCAATATAGTGAACATACACCTTATCGCCCGGTTTCACCTTCATTGAATATGTTACTAAATTACGTGCTAATACTTTAACTCTCTCATCCATATTTTTGTCTCCTCATATTATTATTTATCTTATTGTTTATTGTTCTAGATAGGATAAAAACACATTACCCGCATCTGCAAACATACTTGCACTATCTCCAATTCCAATCTTTGTGACTTTGCTCTTCGTAGGATCAATCACCATAATATTAAATGCATCATAGCCATATATCACAACCGCATTGGTTACATCCGTCATGGCAATGACCGGTCTTCCCTTTGATACATAATAGAGGGCATCATCCAGTGTAATCCCCGTTAGTCGGATCGGTGTATTGGATGAGTATTTCTTAAGAACATCATAAGCAGAACTATCCGTTACTGACAATTGTCCTATCGCTACATTCACCTTCTGATATTCGAGAAGGAGTTTTAGACAGGTCGAAGTGGTATTCGATGTCGTCGGTGACCACGAGCTACTCTCGAATTCTGTAATCGTACGTTTCGTGGATTTCACGCCTCTCTCCCAGATCAGCTGCTGATTATTACTCCATACAACTCCGATATGGTCCCTGGCAACGGCTATTGCATCTGCAGCATTTTCATATGCTGCTTCGATACCACCACTGATATAAGGATAATAATATAATCTCTCCTGCCGGTCGATCGGTAGACGGATTGTTGGATCCTCTGTAATAATTGTGTTTACGGTATTGATCACGTTCGGAAGCTGGCTCATAACAAAGCCCTCCGGTAAAGACATATATAACTCCGTTAATGCCTGATCCGTCACTCTGGTGGTAACCTTGATTGGTTTTTCCTCCACCTTCACTTGATTCATGATATAATCCTGATCGGCAAGAGCATAGGACATACGTCCGTTTTCATTGATTTTCTGCACCCTACGAAGCTCTACAATATTGTCTTTTACTTCCAGTCCAGCAACGTAGTAGCCTGATTTACTATAGCTTTTTAAAACATTTTTGTCAACTGATGCAATTTCAACTGTACTGAGTGGTGCCATAATACTTCCATCCATCATCGATGAAATATCCGCTTCCAATACATAACCATAAATGAGGTTTGTGTCAATTGCATCCATAAGTCGAATCGTATACCCGGCTTTCGCTTCGATTGTTTCAACCGTGCCCGACTCCAGGTTCATGATTTTAATATTTTTATTTACCTTTGGATCTGAGCTCTCCTGCCAAGCAGCATAATTTAGATTTTTAAGAATTACCACCTGATCTGTATTAATGTTAGCTGCTATCTCTGAAAGCTCTCTTGTTATGAGATTATAGGAATAGATATTGTTGTAAACATGGAAATAGAATACCTCCATGGAATTGACATAGGTCAGTTCACCCAAATCCTCCTTCAGGGTCTGGTATGGTTCCTCCACAGGAATATATACCAGTTCTTCAATTCTATTCTCCGATCGGAGGAATCGGTATAGAATAATTGCTACTCGTCCCTCATATTGACCGCGATTCATATAACCATAGACCATGAAATCAAGGTTACCTTCGGCATCCATATTGAGAATTCGAATTTTATGCTGGTCATATAGTTCCCTAAGGTAATCTGTGTTATCCTGACGGAAGGAAAATACCTTCGTTATGATATTATTCTCCAGATCATAGAACCAAAGTTCATTATTTCTGACAAACGCCAGCTTCTTCTGGTCCGCAGAAGTAAGTGACGAGATTTCTTTATCTGAGGTAATCCCTAGCTTTAATTCACTCTTATTCACACTTGCAAGATTGATATCAAATATGGCTTCCATCCGGCGCTCATAGTTGAGTAGATACATCCGTTCCTTGGAGTAGCGTACCCGATAAAACTCCGTAATCCGATATTTTTCCTTGACACCGGCGACCTCTGCTTCCATATAATACTCTAACTCAACGGATGCAGTATCCACATAAATCTCCCTGATGGTTGGGATAACCTCTGTTAATACGACCGGCTTTAAGCCTGCCCAGCTAATCAGCTCAAAGTTGGAATTGATATTAACATAGGCAAGAGAAGTGTTATCTGCAGAAGTGGTGGATTCCAGATAGGTAATAATACTATCCGCCTTAGCCTTATCCATAATGGCATCATGAAAATCCAAGATAAAGTCCAACTTTTCTTTTAAATAAGCATTTTCATATATTTTAATACGTTGATAATAGTACATCTTCTCGCTTTCACTAGTAATCAACGTGATTTTTACCGCATATTCCTTATCAACTGCCAACTCTGCTTTCAACTTAACCTTTGCTGTCTTATCATTCCCGGCTTCCTCGAATACGCTGACCGAATCGGTCTCAATCAGAGCATTTCCATTGAATTCCCTGACTTCATAATTAAGCTTCTTAATATCATAGGTTTCCTGACTAATGACAACCTCAAAGGTTTTGTTCTTATCCAGTGGGATTACCGATTCTCTTAACTTACCGGCTGCAAGGTTCGTACTATAGCCGTGGAGCAGATTGATACTATTCTCGCCGGATTTTATTGTAACCAAAGGAAAGGTCGCATCCTCCATCACTGTAGTGTTGTCAACTTCAAACACCACCACCTTAATATCTCCACTAAAATAATAGAGTGCACCTATAAAAATCGCTATTAAAACAATCACTCGATAAATATATTTTAACACACTAGCCTCCCATGCTGCATCTTTGATACAGCTCATAACCTACCTGCCCTTTGAATTAATCCTCAAATAGTCTGAGCAGACAGGGCTCCACCTTAAGAAAATCCATACATTCCTTCAACTTCTCTTCATTCCCTTGGGACACAGCCCCTGCCTTAGAGCGCTTCACCGCACGAATCAGGATGTTTTTCGGAGTATGTTCCATATCGATAAATTCCAACAGCTGAACCTTGTAACCCTTTGTCTCCAACAATTCAGCTCTCAATGCGTCCGTAATCAGCGCTGCTATTCTCTCTCTCACAATCCCATACTTAAGCACAGGTTTTAAGATATCGCTATCCATCTGTTGATTCAATTCATGCTGACAGCAGGGTACGGACAGAATTACCTGTGCCCCCCAGCACACCGCCTTATGTAGCGCATAATCGGTTGCTGTGTCACAGGCATGAAGGGTAACTACCATATCCACACTACTACTGCCCTCATAGGAGGCAATATCGCCTTCCAAAAAACGAAGTTTATCGTAGCCGTATCTCTGACTGAGAACATTACAATGTTGTATCACGTCAGATTTCAGGTCAAGACCGATGACATTGATCTGATAACCTTTTAAAATCTTCAGATAATAATATAAAGCAAAGGTAAGATAAGATTTACCACAGCCAAAATCCAGGATCGTAAGTTCCCTCTCCTGACTCAGAAACGGAATAACATCCTCAATGTATTCAAGAAACCGGTTTATCTGGCGAAATTTATCCATCTTCGCCTTAACAATCAGACCATCCTTCGTCATAACACCAAGATCGGTTAAAAAAGGCAGGGGTATTCCCTCCTGCAGGATATAATTCTTCTTCTTATTATGAAGAAGTTTCTCTTCCATGGGAATCGTACTTTGCACCTCGATATGCTGTAATTCAGCCAATTTATAATTTATAGTGGCCTTTCCCTTCTTGCTAACCAGAATCGTCCCCTTACCACGTTTTGTAGTAATTTCTGCCTGACGTAACAATCCATCAAACCATTCCGGAAGCTTTTCCATCAGCTCGTTCTTACTATAATTGCTATGAAATATCTGCTGCCCAATATACTCTGAAGCTTGGTATAACAGCTCCTTCTTAATGATCACCGGGCGAATCTTTACTTTAGTAATCTTATCCTTATCTACCGAATTACTGATTACCACCTGAAGCAAATCTATATCTACAATATCATTAAATATTTTACTAATTGCTGCATCCATCTTATATCGTCCATTCTTCTTATTCTTGCCCTAATTCAGGAAACCATGGGAAAAAGTTCATCTTACTCTATTTTAATGTCTTTTCGATGATAGCACAACCAAATTATTATAAATTTTATCTTAATATTGATCTCCTGTAAATTTCACAATCGTACTTAGCCTGCATATATTGGTAATAAAAAAGCTTAGGAGTACTTATATGTCATATACAATTGGTAGAAACAGCGGCACCGACCGCAAATATCGTGTGCCCAATTATAGTGTTTCAAACCAGACCATCACTAGCCCCGGAAGTACCACTCCCTCGACTCCCGGAACTACTGTCCCTCCAACAACCGGTGGAACGACGGGTAGCCCTAATCAAATGAATCAGACTGCTCCATCTCCTACGAGAGGAACACCACCAAATACTTCCACAATGCCGGGAAGAGGTACAACTTCTCCATCTATTCTACCTCCGGTAACTCCAGGTACAGGAACAATACCGCAAATGACTCCCAGCACTGGAACAACTCCAAGAACCACACCCAGTAACGGAACCAGAATAAATCCAAGCACCGGAACTGTCCAAAGTCCCGGCACTGCTCCGACGAGACCGGGTATGGGTGCAACTCCTACCCCTGGCACCGGAACCGGTACTGCTCCGACGAGACCGGGTATGGGCACAACTCCTACCCCTGGCACCGGAACCGGTACTGCTCCGACGAGACCGGGTACGGGCACAACTCCTACCCCTGGCACCGGAACCGGTACTGCTCCGACGAGACCGGGTATGGGCACAACTCCTACC
>JAQZBA010000060.1 GCA_029239365.1 Herbinix sp.
AGGGATACATAGGTGCAGTTCAGAACCTGGGAAGGAAACAGTTGGATGATATAATTCTCTCCATCAAAGGTATCATAATAGATATTGTCGCTGTTACCGATGTACTTCGATAGATCGAGATCCAATTCTTCCTGTTCAGTGGAAACCAATAATGTGTTATTATTATCATAGATTTTAATGGATCCATTCTTCTGGTACATCGCACTGTTGATCAACCTTTTTAGTAACTCGGGCTGGAGGACCAGCACGGCAGTGGTTTCACCTTTTCTCTTGGTATTGGAATAATTCATGGAGAGGACAACTCCGAGAGAAGGAGTATCATATTCAAGACCTAGGGATACCAGATGTGGCAGCAGGCTGTCCGGTGTCAGTACAGAGTGAAAAACATCATAGTTATCCTCGGTATCCAAAAGTTTATCATAAGCTTTCCTATAATAAGTATCATAGTATTCCAGACTGCTCAGGCTTGAGTTCTCAGCCGATACAACCCGGTCGGTTCTGCTGAAGTATACAAAGATATCGGAAAAATCCTCTTGTGGCAGATCATCAAGATAATTTTTGGTTTCATATATTTCGTAATCCGCAGAAGGGTTAGCAGCAGATTGACTGTATAGAACCTGCTTACGGATTGCTCCACTGGTGAGGATCTGTGAAGCTTTTTCAATCATGTTGCTGAATTCTCGATCAATGATGGTGACAAACTGATTCAGGTTATTGGCATTGGCTGTGAGAATTTCATCCTGAATCGTAACATGGGCAGAGTAATACAGGACCAGTATCGCCACTAAGGGGATCAGCAGTACAAACAGGTGAGAACGCAGAAATCTTAAAAAGAAACTCTTACGGGTCAAAAAGCTCTTTAGATAAAATCTCTTCATGAGTATTTCTCCTTTCCTTGAACTAATTTCATTATAAAAAGAGAATGGAATGAAAGCAATAAAATCATTTCGTAAAGTACGTGATTCACGAAACTAACAACATAGTTTAGTTTTTAGCAACTGCTTTTTCTATAATAAGCAAGCAGTTCTGGATATGAAACATAGACATATTGCACAAAAATTAATAGAATTTAGGCATAGCTTACGAAGGCCTTGTGGCTTTTCGGTTAATACAGCTATCAATAATCATTAGGAGGGTATTTATGAAAAGAACTACAATGAAACGATTCACTGCAGTCTTATTATGCTTTGCTATGCTTGTTACAATGGCAGGCTGCGGTGTAGGCAAAACGCCAACAACAGAGACAGAAAGTACACCGACCCCTACGGTAGAGACAGGTACGGACACACCGGTTACAGAAGAAGGGTTCAAAGGCTACCCGGTTGATACAGATCAGAAGTTAACCGTATGGTCATCCATCATGGGTCCGCAGAAATCCTTTACCAGCTATACCGAGTCTCCCTTCCACACAGGACTTGCGGAGAATACCGGAATTGAAGTGGAATGGATCTTCCCTACCACAGGTACTGATCCGGCTCAAGCCTTTAATCTGATGCTTGCAAGTGATGAGCTGCCGGATATCATTATCTATAATATCGTTAATGATGCCGATCAGTATATGGATGAAGGTATTATCCGCGATCTAACCGGTTTTATCCCGGAGAAAGCACCTAGCTACTGGAATTACTTACAAGAGAATCCTTATTATGATAAGACAGTTAAGACAGACAGCGGCAGATATTATGGCTTCGGCTGCTTCAGAGAGAGCGAATGGAATGCAGCATACACCGGTCCGGTGATCCGTAAGGACTGGCTCGAGGAATGTGGATTACAGGAACCGGTTACCCTTGCGGACTGGGATAATGTAATCAGAACCTTTAGTGATAAGTACGGCGCAAAATTAGCCTTCGCTATCAGCAGAATGAATCCCGGTCTTGCAGGTGCCTTTGGTGCCAGCGGCTCCTTTGCAAAATGGACGGATGAATTATTCTATATCGATGATAGTCAAAAGGTACAGTTCTCCATGTCAACGGATGGCTGGAAAGAATATATGACTCAGATGAATGCATGGTATATGGACGGACTTATTGATACCGATACCCTGACGATTGATGATGCAGGAATGCGTACGAAAGCTCTGAATGATAAGGTGGGTATCTCCATCACAAGTATGGGTCAGATGACCAACTGGCTTGCGGATGTTGAAAGCTCCGGTTCGGCAGCAAAATGGGAAGGAATTGCTTACCCCGTACAAAACGTAGGCGATGTAGTAATGAAGACACAGATGGAGGATACAGCGCGTGCTTGTGTAGGCGCAGTAACGACTAGCTGTGATGATGAGAAAGTAGATCTTGCATTACAATGGCTTGATTATTTCTTCTCCGAGGAAGGAATCCGTTATACTAATTTCGGTACCGAGGGTGAGACCTATACGATGGTTAACGGTGTTCCTACCTATACAGATGTTATCTTAAAGGCACCGGAAGGTGCTAATGATGCCCTTGACAAATATGTCAGTGCTCAGTGGCAGAATATCGGTGTTCAGGCAACAGAGCTTGTAAGACAGAAGAATAATCCGATTGCAGTAGCATCTGTTGATGTATGGCTCCAGAACCAGGAATCCAAGAAGCATATTTTCCCTGCAGGCGTGACCAGAACAACAGAGGAAAGTAACGAAGCGACTGCGATCATCAACAGCATTCAGACCTATGTACAGGAAATGTCCTTGAAATTCATGACCGGTGAAGAATCACTGGATAACTATGATCAATATCTTGTTACACTGGACGGCATGGGCCTTTCGAAGCTGTTAGAGATCCAGCAGACTGCCTATGAAAGATTCCTGAAGAGATAACAATATCTTTAAGACATGGCAAGGGTATGGTGTTACTAAGCTGTACCCTTGCATTCATGATAATAGAAAGTTCGCGAAGTGTACTTTCTGTTGTATTTCAGGAGGGGATAAAAACATGGCAAAACAAAGATTACCAAAAACACCTGTCAGCGTAGCAAGCATAGGCAAAGCTATTATGAAGGATTATAAAAGAAACAAATTCAAATATCTGATTGTACTCCCGGTCATTATCTATCTGCTTATATTTGCATATAAACCCATGTATGGAGTGATTATTGCTTTCCAGCATTATAAACCATTTCTTGGAATAGACGGTAGTAAATGGGTTGGCTTCGATAACTTTATTGCTTTTTTTAATGATGTGTACTTTTTCAGATTATTGAAGAATACATTTTCCATCAGTTTACTCAGTATTCTGTTCGGCTTTCCCGCACCGATTTTCTTAGCACTGCTGTTAAACGAGATAAAGAACGCGAGATTTAAGCGAGTTGTACAGACGATTTCCTATATGCCTTATTTCATATCAATTGTCGTTGTGTGCGGCCTGATCAAGGCCTTCAGCCAGACGGACGGTGTCTTCAACGATATCATCTTCGCCTTGGGAGGGGAACGCAGTAATCTACTTTCTGTAAAAGAGAATTTCTACCCGATCTATATACTGTCAGGAATCTGGCAGTCGATTGGCTGGGATTCTATTATTTATCTGGCCGCACTGGCCGGAATAGATCAAGAACAATATGAGGCAGCAAGGGTTGACGGAGCCGGACGTTTGAAGCAGATGTTGTATATTACCTTACCCGGACTGCTGCCCACCATCACAGTCCTGTTTATCCTAAGAATGGGTGGCGTCCTGAATGTAGGCTATGAGAAGATCCTGCTACTGTATCAACCTCTTACCTACGAGGTAGCCGATGTCATATCCACCTATGTATTTAGGAAAGGTATTGTCGAAGCTAATTACAGCTTCAGTACTGCGGTCGGACTATTTAATTCCGTTGTTAATATATTCTTTTTGATGGTTACGAATAAGCTCAGCAAGAAATTGAATCATACCAGTCTGTTTTAAGCAGCGATGTTGAAAGGAGAACAAAATGAAACAAAAACAAAGCAAGGGAGATCGTATTTTCACTATTCTAAATACACTGTTTATGCTTGTCCTAGTAATAATTACTGCTTATCCCATGTATCATGTGCTATGCGCATCGTTTAGCAATAATACGGAGCTTGTCGCCAATCCGGGACTGGCATTCTGGCCGAAGGGGTTTACAACCGGTGCTTACCGACTGGCTTTTCAGCACCCGCTTATCCTAAGCGGTTTTAAGAACAGTATTCTAATTCTTATTTTTGCGCTGCCTCTGAATATGCTCTTAACACTCTTTGCAGCTTATTTTATGGCATCCAAGAATCTCATGTTTAAAAAGGTTATTGTCTTTGTCATGATGTTTACGATGTTTTTTGGTGGTGGTCTGATACCGATGTATCTGAACCAGCGTTCTCTCGGACTATATAACAATCTGGCCGCCCTCATTATTCCGGGTGCATTAAGTATGTTTAATGCGATTATCTGTAAGACGGCAATCGAGAATCTGCCGGACAGCCTATCGGAATCAGCATACATTGACGGAGCAAACGATATCGTAGTGCTGTTTCGCATCATTGCCCCTTTGATCATGCCGACGATTGCCGTGGTACTGCTGTATTATGCAGTCGGCCATTGGAATAATTGGTTTCATGCATCCATTTTTATTGAAGATAATAAGCTTCTGCCTATTCAAAATATATTGCGTTCCCTACTGATTATGAACCAGGATGCCCTTGGCGGCGGGGAGTTGTCGGGTAACGGTGACCGCTTCGATAGCTATACGGAGACCATCAAATATGCAGCGATCATTATTACAACCGTACCTATTCTGTGTATTTATCCGTTCCTTCAGAGATTTTTCGTAAAAGGGATCACAATCGGTGCAGTAAAGGGATAAGGGATATAAATTAATGAAAGTAGATTAAGGACATAGATCTCGGACTTAAGATTAAGGAAAGGAAGGATACTATTAATGAGACTCTCGGAACAAGACAGAATATGGGTAGGGGATACCTGCCAAAGGATGTTAGATAAAATGGAGGTATCCATTCACAGGAGTGAAGGTAAGATACCGTACTCTACCGATCAAAACGGTATGTATGATGATAAATCCGCCGATAAGGATTTGATGTGGTGGACCAACGGCTTCTGGGAAGGGATGCTCTGGCTTATGTATGCACAGACCGGAGATGATTATTATAAGAAGCTGGGGAATCAAATGGAGGATATCTTAGACCGACTTCTGCTTGGAACTACGGATTATGGAATTGATCCAATCCATCATGATGCCGGCTTCATGTGGCTTCACTCCAGCGTAGCAAATTACAGGCTGACAGGTAATCTGCGTTCCAGAACAAGAGGGCTGATCGCTGCGAATTATCTTAGCTCGCGGTTTAATATCAAAGGAAACTATATCGTGGCATGGGATGGCATAGAACGTCAGGGCTGGTCCATCATCGATTCTATGATGAACATACCTTTACTTTACTGGGCAGCGAAGGAAACAGGCTATGACCGTTATCGATCCGTGGCTATGGCACATGCCGATAAGACTCTGGAACATGTACTGCGTCCGGATGGATCGGTAATTCATATCATCCATTATCATGAGGAGACGGGTGAGGTAATTGAGAGCTTTGGAGGTCAAGGCTATGAGGTTGGCTCCTCCTGGACCAGAGGTCAGGCGTGGGCTATCTATGGCTTTGCTCTTTCTTATCTGCGCACCAGAGAGCAGCGTTACCTGGACGCAGCCAAGCGGGTGGCGCAGTATTTCCTGTCAGCACTGGCACCCTTTGAATATGTTCCGCCAGTAGACTTTAGGTCTCCCAAGGAACCGATTTATATTGATACAACAGCTGGGGCAATTGCAGCCTGTGGACTCCTGGAGATCGAGAAGCATGTATCCGAGTTCGAGAAGGATATGTACCTCTCGGGTGCATTAAAAATCCTGAGGGCTTTAACCGAGACACAGTGTAATTTTAACAAAGAGACCGACTCGATTCTGCAGAATGGATCGGAAGCCTATCATACCAATAAGCATCTGAGTATCATCTATGGTGATTACTTCTATATGGAAGCAATGCTCCGACTGAACGGACTTGATATAGAGATGTGGTAGGTGTGAAATAGGAGGATCCCAGATGGCCTTTGTCAGGAATAGACTCTGATGACTGACTAGCTAAGATACTGATATTTCAGAATCTATGCTAAAGTTATTTCGATAGAGTTTAATTGCAACGGCTCTGAAATTGGAGTGCTCTATGACACGAAACATCGAAGACAGATAATCAACTAGTTGTTCTGAGGTGTTAATGACCGATAGATTGCCTAGAAGGTTAAAAATTAGAAAAGAATACATCGTAATAAGAGACAGAAAATCATCCTGTAAGTTCTCATGGCTTTCTACCAGGGAGAAATGGTTGTAAAACATATGATTAACAATAAGCTGTTCAAAAAGCACCTGCCAATTCGGCAGAAGTTCGTCTAGTGTATCGGAGACTGCCAGATATCTTTTCATTACGGTGTCCGTAGTCTCCGCATATAGGGGCTGTGGTCCGTTAAGGCGTAAGTAGTCTAGTGAAGTGATACAATACTCACTTATGCTGATACTGGTCTCAAAATGACTCATAAGCGTAGGTAGTATACGAAAAGCAATGGAGAGTGGATTCGTAATCCATGAATAGGACTCACTGCCAAAAAGAAAATTACTCAGAGAGATAAAACGCTGCGTAAGGGGCAGGTTCCGGTCCTGAAGTATCAGGATGGCTTCTGTTATGTAATTATAAGAATGAGTGGTTGGTCCGGCTAAGAATAATGGATCAAGGGATAATTCAATTGTCTCGAACTGCATCGGCTCATGCATCTGTATAAGTATATCCACAACTGCTTCGCAGCTGTTGGAACAGGAACACGCACCACCATCCTTCTGACGCTTCGTATGTCTAGGATAAAGTCGACAGACATTGGGGAGACTATTCTCTCCAAGTTCTGTCTGAAGAGAGCATAACCCATCTTCCTGCTGCAGGGAACAGTTACCATTCCAATCAGCGGATATTTGGGCAAATCCTTCGTTGCTCTCAGGACTGATTTTCAGTGCGCAATCAAGCTTGATACGCAATTTTTTGGAGCAGCTGATACCAAGAAGACGATAATATTCCATCTTCGATATACTTACCGGCCATCCATAACAGCAGGACTGTCTGCATTCACCACATTTGCATTTGAATTGTTTATAATATTCGGGAACGACATATTTCATTCTTTTACTCCCATTTAATAGAATTAAATTCCATAAAAAAAAACTTATAGTTCATTGTATACGTAGAGAGCATTTTCGTAAAGCAAATACTTAATAACAGGGTGCAACATCGTATCCTCTGACTAATATATGGAAGAAACCCAGCTGATATAAGGGTAGAGAAGAGCTGCGATCTCAAGATGATGGTTCTCTTAATCAAGGAATCCGTAATTCTTTTCATAATGTAATTCGTCATCAAGAAATGTTGTTGAAATGCTTTAGAACATTTCATATTCCAAGTACTACCGCCCATTTCCCCTGCATACAATGTAACAACAACGATAATAGAGGGGAACCCTATGAAAGGCTATATAGAGGAACGAGCGGTTGAAATCGCTAATTATATCATCGATAATAACGCGACTGTGAGGCAAACCGCTAAACAGTTCGGCATATCGAAGTCAACCGTACACACAGGAGTAACAAATCGGAACAGTTATCCATAGATAAGAATAGTGAAATCGATATAGGAAAGAAGGTTTTGGATACGAAGTATCTGAAACCTTTTTTGATTTACAAAAGTGATAGGTTTTCAATTTATAATGTTTAATAAGTTTCAAACGAATCTTTGCAAGTTGTATTCGATATAGTATAATGTGGTATGAACAGTCAAAAAATACAACATTATGTAAAATAATGTAATAATTACTTACTGCTTTCATAGTGAATAATCCCATGGATGCTTATCCGATACGAAGTAATGGAGGTAGGACATATGAAGAAAAATAGAATCTTAAAAATCATAAAAATAAGTTTGATTACTTTTCTTAGTATCATAGTTATTACAGGCATCACAGGATATATAATAGTTCATTCGTATATTAATAAGATGAATCTTGTTAAGGATGATAATGCGTATGAAGTAACAGAGAGAGAGAATATTTCTATAGAAGAAGTAGAAGAAGTAGAAGAAGTAGAAGAAGAATTGATAATAGATGGAGCCACAGATATTATCGATTCACCGCAAACAGTGATCGATGAACTAGAAGAAGTGATACAGGGTAATACGGAGGATGATAAACAAGAGGTGGTTAGTAGTAGTGATGTCTATAATATATTACTAATCGGTTGTGATTCCAGAGAGGCCGGTGGTTCAGGGCGTTCTGATGCGATGATAATTGTTTCGATTAATTCAAAAACAAAAAAAATAATCCTTACCTCATTTCTAAGAGATATTTATCTAAAAATTCCTTTTCATAAAAATAACCGACTTAATGCTGCCTATGCTTATGGTGGAGCTAATTTACTGATCGATACCATTGAGGAAAACTTTCAAATTGATATAGATAAATACATATCGATGGACTTTTATACCTTCATTGACGTAGTTGATTCAATTGATGGAGTTACTTTGGAGGTAAAAGAAGAATATATACCAATCATTAATGCTTATATTAAAGAAATAAATCAACATATGGGAGTGGCGGAAAGCAATGATCTTCTAACACAAACGGGAAATCTTGTTTTGAATGGAAAGCAAGCTCTTGGATATGTACGAAATCGTTATATTGGAACAGATTTTGAAAGAACAGCCCGCCAGCGAATGGTTTTACAGACTATATTCGATAAAATAAAGGATTCAAGTTATAAAAAAATTATAAGTTTATCAGATGCCGTACTACCACAAGTTACGACTAATCTTAGTGAAAAGAAAATTATTTCCTTAATATTATCTTTTCCTACCTTCAAAAACTATGAAATAGAACAATGGAGTATTCCCATGCAAGATACGTATTCATTTGTGACAATCAATCGCATGTCCGTATTAGGAATAAATTTTGATAAAAACATAGACGAATTACATAAAAAAGTATATGGATTACAGTAAACTTTACTGAAAAATCAAAGCTATATTAATACAATTTATACAGAAAATAGAAATAAACGAGTAATTGTTTAACTATTACAAAAACAATAGCATTAATAAAAAAATAAATTGACAATTGTGTGTTTTTATAGCAGAATAGAGAGAATCAACAAAAGTAATGGGGAATTGTCAAATTTAAATAAAGCGTTGATTAGTAATTTTTCAAGGAGGGGTATATGAATAAAGAAATTAATATAGATTTGAAAAGATGCTTTAAAGCAATTTTAAAGAAATGGTGGTTAATAGCCATAATGGGAGCAATATTTTATTTTATTGCGTATCTGATTAGCGTTAATAATTTGCGGGAAGATGAGTATACAGCGGAAGCAACTGTATTTTCTGCATCTGATTATTCAGCCTTAACATTATATTCGGATATTATTTCAAGTTCTAAGGTTAGCGAGCAGGCAGCTAATTTATTAAATATTTCCGATGTGAATGCAGATAGTATCAAAAAAATGATTTCTGTTAAAGCCAATTCATCGGTACTAGGGATACATGCTACTTCAACAGATAAAATTCTTGCAATAAAGGTGGCAAATGCTGTTGCAGCTGTCTTTATTGAAGAGGTGAATAATATTACATCAAACAATTTGGCACGTTTATTAGATGAAGCTACTACGGTTGAATTATCCTACAATAAGCAACTAGAACAGTGGAAATTCAGAATTTTTGTTACCGCTGCAGGAATTTGTTTCCTGTGTGTATGGATTGTAGCACGGGTAATATTCTCCCGAAAAGTATTTAATCTATCTGACATTGGGTTAGATGGAGAGATTGATATTATAGGAGCTATTCCATCATTCAAAAAAAGTGGAAGGGGTAGTGATAAAAATGAAAAAAATAATTGATTTTTATAGCAACACGAATCATTTTATTAATGATGCAATTGATCGAATCGTTGTAGAAATCCATCTGAAAAAGCAAAGAGATGGGTATAAAAAGTTTATGATAAGTGGTTGCGAACCGGGGGTAGGCACAACAACGATTGCGATTAATCTTGCAATTTCTATGGCGCAGTCAGGGTGGAAAACTATCTTAATAGACGGAGATTTACGTAAAATCACAAAATATAAGAGATTAAATGATGAGTTAGACTTAGGTTTATCTGATTACTTAGCGGGAGAAAGTTTGTATCCTCAAACAGTGTATGACACAAATCATAAAAATCTGTTCTATCTTCCCAGTGGAAGCAAAACGGTGAATCCCATCAGTCTCTTGTGTTCTGTCAAGGTAGATGAAGTATTGGATCAGCTTTGTAAAGATTATGATTATGTAATTATGGACATGCCCTCCATAACAACATCAGTGGATGCTAATGTAATAGCCAGCAAAATGGATGGTGTCATTCTAGTCACTGAATATGCAAAAACAGACCTTAGTAGTGTCAGAGAATCATGGGATATCCTTAATAAATCAGGAGGCAATATTGCAGGCATAATATTAAATAAGATTAACACAGCTGAATATGGACATATTAAAAAGAATTTTGATTATTATAAAAATCAAAGATATATCAACAAACGTTCAAAATCCAAATCAAAAATGACTATATAAATTATTGAGTAGACATTACAGTCTTTCTATAAGGATACATAATGTGAAAGGAATAATAATGAAAATTTTAATGGTAAATAAATTTCTATATCCAAAGGGCGGAGCAGAAACATATTTTCTGAAAATAGGAAGCTACTTGGAAATGGCAGGGCATCAGGTTGAATATTTTGGAATGTATGATGAGAAAAACACAGTATCCAATAGTGCGAATGAGTACACTACCAATATGGATTTTCATGTCACTGGAATCAAAAAAATCATTTATCCCATACATATTATATATTCCTTGGAAGCGAAAAGAAAAATCAGAAATGTTATTCTAAAATTTAAACCGGATATTGTTCATCTAAATAATATCAATTTTCAATTAACACCATCCATAATTGAAGAAATAAAGGAGCATAAGATACCAATTATTCAAACCGTTCACGATTATCAGATGATTTGCCCAAATCATCTATTGTTTGATTTTCAAACGAAAAAAACTTGTGAATTGTGTATTAACGGAAGTAAATGGAATTGCACAAAAAAGAACTGTATTCATGCATCAAAAATGAAAAGTGTGATTGGTTCTATTGAAGCTATTTTGTATAAGCAACGAAAAACATACCAGTTGGTGGATTATTATATTTGCCCCAGCCATTTTATAGAAGATAAATTAAATCAAACAAATCTATACCGTGGAAAAACATTAACAATACATAATTTTATAGAATTAAAAAATATTGAAGACATCATCGAGAAAGAAGATTATGTACTATATTTTGGAAGACTATCGGAAGAAAAAGGTATTGAATTGTTTCTTAATTGCTGCAGAAAGCTGCCACATATCAAGTTCAAAATTGCTGGAACGGGTCCACTGGAAAGTATATGCAGGGGTATTCCCAATGTAGAATTTGTAGGTTTCAAAAAGGGAGAAGAATTGAATGAATTAATAAGCAGAGCATTGTTTTCAGTATATCCTTCCATCTGGTATGAAAATTGTCCGTTATCTATTCTTGAGTCAGAATCGTTGGGGACACCGGTAATCGCATCGAAAATGGGTGGAATTTCAGAATTAATCGAGAATAATGAGACTGGTATTCTAATTGAAGACATTAATGAAGATAAGTTAGTAAAAGAAATCAATGAATTGTATCAAAATAAAGAAAAAATGATAGAGATGTCAAAAAATTGCATAGAAAAAAGAACGAAAATGATTTCATTAGAAACCTATAGTAACAGGATGATTACTATTTATAATCAATATTTAAAAAGGAATACGAACTAAACTAAAAAGTGTAGGAGATGATATCCCATTATATCTATTATTATACCAGTATATAATACGCCCGAAGAATATTTACGGAAATGCCTTGATAGTGTAGTGGAACAAACGTCTAAGGAAATACAAGCTATTATTGTAGATGATGGATCAAAAAATAATGCAGGGAAACTATGTGATGAGTATGCTGAGAGATTTCCTATCATTAAAGTATTACATATTGAAAATCAAGGTGTTTCTAATGCAAGGAATGTAGGGATAAAGGAAGCCTCAGGGGAGTATTTGATGTTCCTAGACGCGGATGATTGGCTGGATGTGAACCTATGCAGTAATCTATTGAATAATTTAAAGAATAATGAACCGGATCTGCTGATTTTTAATTATTCTAAAGTAATTCAAGATAAGATCATTCCAAGTCCAGTTCATTTAACGGATTATACCTTTAAAGAGATGGAATTGAAAGAACTACAACTAATCATATTAAGGTATTCAAAACAGTTTCAGGGAATTAACCTTTGTACACCATGGTGTAAATTGTATAAGACCGATATGATTAGACAAAGTGGAGTTGAGTTTATCAATGGCCTAAAGCGAGCAGAAGATATGCTGTTCAACCTAGAGGTTCTTGAATACGCTAAGGATGTACGTTTTTATTCAACAATGGGGTATTTCTACAGAATCAATGATTCCTCCGAAAGCCAGACCTTCACTCCGACAATAAAGGAATTATCAAGTCAGATACATCATTATCTTGAAGATTTTCTAATAACACAAAAAAAAGAAAATTTGTTCTACGAAGCCTTCCATGCATATTGTATTGAAAACATTTTTGAACAACTCTATATGTATTACGGACATGATAAAAGTACACTGAAGGAATTTTACGAAGTATTAGAGAAAGAACCATTTCTAACAGCGCATAAGAAGGTAAAGCTTGACAGGTTACGCTATGCCAAGTTGCAGATATACACATTAGTGACTAGACTTTATCTACGAAAGCTTTTAATCTTTTGTATTTATTATAAAAATAAGACAGAGCTCAGAGGTAAATTTTTCCGTTATTAATAATACATATCTGATAGGTAATCATCACTTCATTGATTCGTACCAGATTTGAATTCTTGTCTAACTACCGATAAAGAAAGGAGAAAGCTATTAATTAATAGCTACAACCGATATGAAAATAGCGATGATTGGTCATAAACATATCCCCTCGAGAGAGGGTGGAGTAGAGATTGTGGTAGAAGAATTATCAAAACGTCTTGTAATAAAAGGGGATGAGGTTGAGGTCTATAACCGTATGGGTAAGAATAGGGCAAATGTAAACCTCATTCAAAAAGAAAAGCAGTACTACGAAGGAATAAGAATTATAACAATTCTAACAATCAACAAGAAAAGTTTTGATGCATTAATATATAGCTTTTTAGCAACAATCCGGGCGATTTTTGGAAGGTATGACTTGATTCATTATCATGCGGAAGGTCCCAGTGCTATGTTAATTATACCCCATTTGTTAAAAATCCGAACAATAGTAACGATACATGGACTAGATTGGCAGAGAGCAAAATGGGGAGGGTTAGCAACGAAGTATCTTTTGCTGGGTGAAAAAATAGCGGCGAAATATGCTGATGAAGTAATCGTATTATCTATGAGTGCCCATGATTATTTTATTAAAACCTACAACCGTGAAACTCATTATATTCCAAATGGTGTCATTGACCCACTTCCTATTGAAGCTGATGTGATTGAGAAGAAATATGGTTTAAAACGAAATGATTATTGCTTATTTCTAGCACGGATCGTGCCTGAAAAAGGGCTGCATTATCTAATCGAAGCTTATCGTAATTTAAATACCGACATTAAACTAGTAATAGCGGGTGGTAGTAGTCATTCGGATGATTATTTTAACAAGATAAAAGCTCTAGTGGAGCAAGATAATAGAATTATTATGACAGGTTTTGTGGATGGACAGGAACGCGAGGAGCTCTTCAGTAATTGCAGAGCCTATATTCTCCCTAGCGATATTGAAGGAATGCCATTAAGTTTACTGGAGGCAATGAGTTATGCCAGAAAATGTATCGTAAGCAATATTGCAGAGAATCTAGAAGTTATTAAAAATAACGGTTACATTTTTGAAAAAGGGAATGTAGTAAGCCTCCTTCATCAGCTACAAAGATTGTTAAATATAGAGGATGGTAGTGTTGATCCGGGACATTATCCAAATTATGATTTGTCAAGTTTCAATTGGGACAATATTACTGATAAACATAAGAAATTATATTCAAATTCGAGGTAGGATAATTATTACTTAACATTCAGGATTGGAGGATAACTATATGGGAAGACATGCGTATCTGATCATGGCACATAGTAATTTTGAGTATTTGAAAAAACTGATAAAATCGCTGGATGATCCTCGAAATGATATCTTCCTACATATCGATAAAAAAGCGAAATTTACCGATTCTGATTTGTTGAGAGATGAGATACATTTTTCTACAGTCTATTATATAAAAAAGCGCGAT
>JAQZBA010000061.1 GCA_029239365.1 Herbinix sp.
TTTCCTTCTCAATTCACCTTTTTATTCCATGTTGGTCCGGAAGAGCTAGGAAGACTCATCACAGAGCTACCTTCGCATTTCTTCCGGCGTGAATTATGTTTTCTAATCAAACAATACTTTATCATAGATATTCTAGATTGTCATCATTTTGAATAAAATTTCCTTAATTATTCCATCGTTTAAGCCTACCCTTTATTAGAATTCAGCAAATAGATGGTAAAATATCTGTCTTTCTACAATTACTGATGAAAATAATACATAATTATGAATTTTATACTGTTATTTTTATAAAATGTGTTGTATATTAATAAAGAACACATTCCTATCAGGGATTTCTGGCTATAATGTAATGGGGTTACATAGGACGGATTTTCTCTACGTATGAATGCTCGAAGCTTATCTTGTATTATGAAAGGGGAAATATCATGTTCGGGCTATATTTTGGTCATTACTTGGTGGATAAGAATAAGATATCTCAATCACAATTTAACAACTTAATGCAACAGCATCACAAAACAAGAGCAAAGTTAGGGTTGATCGCGGTAGCAGAGAAATTACTTACCACGAAGCAGGCAGATGAAATTAATGAAATTCAGAAAAGAATGGATCATCGTTTTGGTGATATCGCTATTGAGAAAGGATATCTTCTTCAGGAAGAAGTTACCTACTTACTCAATCTTCAAGGGAATTCATATCTTCGATTTGTACAGCTATTTACAGAACAAAAAATCTTATCAATCAATGAAATAGAAGTTTATCTTGATGAATACAAGAAAGAGAATCATTTTACCGATATGGAAATTGAGGCTCTTAAATCCGGTGATATTGATCGCATCATTCCGGTTTTTGTCGATGTCGATGCCCCTTATTCCGGAGAATGTGTCAGTTTAGCAATCCGTAATGTGATCCGATTTATCAATAATGAAGCTATACTCAAAAAGGCTTATAAAGTGAAGCATTACTCCTTTGTTGGTCTTGCTTCACAGCAGATGATCGGTGACCATAATATCTTTGTTGGTTTTGCCGGAACAGAAAAAGCCTTACTTGAGATTGCATGCCCCTTCGCAAAAGAACAATTTGCAACCCTCGATGAGGATGCTTATGATTCTATCTGTGAATTCATAAATTGTACTAATGGTTTATTTGCTTCAAAGCTTAGCTATGAGGATATTTATATTGATATGACTCCACCACAGTATTACACAAATCGAATGCTTACTACAGAGGGAGATATCTATATTGTGCCTATCATAATCAATGGGGAACAGGCTGATATTGTAGTTGTTGTTAATGATGAAGTGGGAATTAATTAGGAGGGGGTACCATGGCAAAAATTCTTATTGTAGATGATTCAAAAACATCAAGAAAAATCCTGAGAGCAATCTTAGAGGAAAATGGACATGAGATTATTGCTGAGGCTGTCAATGGTGAGGATGGCCTTGAGAAGTTCAAGGAATCAAAGCCGGATCTGATTACTATGGATATTACAATGCCTATCATGGATGGACTTGAATCCTTAAAGAGAATTCGAGAGTATGACAGAGATGCTAAGGTAATTATGGTAACTGCTGCCGGACAAAGAACAAAAATCGTGGATGCAATCAAATTCGGAGCCTCAGATTTTCTCGCAAAGCCCTATGAAGCAATCCAGATTGTTGATATCATCAATAAGGTTATGGTGTAGGTAGAGTAATTTGATGCAACTGAATTCCAAAACCAATCAATGACTTAGACTTAAAAAGGTTACTTCAAGAAGTATTAAACTTCTAAAAGTAACCTTTTTCATTTTTACACTTAGCTAGTAGCCCTGATCGCTACCCTTTATGCCTTAACCGGCATAATGATCGCTGCGATAATATATGCCAGAACACCAAAACCTCCAGCGAGGGCGAATACCACCCATAATAATCTAACTACTGTAGGATCAATATTGATATATTCTGCAAGCCCACCACATACTCCGCAAATCATTTTATTCGAATTTGTACGATATAATCTTTTCTGCTCCATAAAATAACCTCCTTCCATAACTTTATCATACCTTTTTTCTAATTAAAATCAACAGAAATTTTACCAATTTCACAAATTAATGATAAATCATTCTCAGCATTATCGTTATTGATTACTCGATTTGAGATATTATGATAACTATTATTATCGATACTAACATTTCCTATACTTGCACTGATATCGTAAGAATAATCGTCTTCGTCTCTATCTAAATCTAATTCAACTTTTCCAACATCACAGCTGATATCACTTTCGCCGGTAACATCGCCTTCAATCCTTACATCTCCGACTCCACAATCAACCGTGATATTATTGACCTTCACATTACTTAGTGTCATCTGCCCTGCACCAATTTCATAACTTGATTCTTGTGAAACCTCTAACATCTTAACAACCAAGCGTCCTGCTGCCAAATTGAAATCACCGGTAGTAGCACGGATTACATCAGCTTCCACATCACCCGCCTTGATTACTATTGACATGTTATCTGCCACAAAATCTTCGGGAAGGGTGATTGTTATTCTAGGTGTAAAGTTGTCATTCCACCGGAAGATATTTCTTGTTGATAGATGAAATCCAAAAAAGTCCACAAAATTATCATCTCTATCTGTATCTTGACGAATAATCCAGGTTCCATCTTCATTTACATAGGACTCCAATCCATCCTCCGGTAACCGAACCGCATCGATCTTAAAGGTATCTCCCTGGACAATCTTTACCTCACCGTATTGAATTTCCATATCCAGTCCCTTCGCCTCGGAGTAGCTTTCTTCATATGAGAAAGTAGGTACATCCTCAAAGGAGGCTCCTGAAGCAATCGCTATCACTAAGACTGCAACTCCAATCCCGATTGCAATTAATGCAATACCTAACCAAATTTTAACAAATGTCTTCATGCTGCCATCACACTCCTATCCTTGAAAGGCATTCTGCAAAGATTCACAAAGCCTTTGATCATAGCCGGTAATGCTACCCTACAGAGTGCACCACAAGCCATGGTAAGTAACATTCCAATTCCAAAGACAACTAAGCCTCCGCCAACAAAGGCGAGACCGATGAGTGGAATACTCATCTGTACTAAACCTGCAATAAATAATGCAATACCTGCACAGATTAAAGCAATCCCTGCGGCACCGAAACCGAAGATTAAACCGAGTACGGTAGCAACCAGACCAATCGCAACACCGATCAGGGACAAAGTCAAAGGAAGAAAAACCGTAAATGCCAAGATTAAAACAATCAATCCTACATTCGTATTACGATTATGGTTATTGTCCTGATGAGCTTTGTTACCTGGGTTGTTATAACCTTGATTTATATTGTTACTCGTGTTGTTGTTACTGTTGTTATAGCGTTGATTCGTATTATTGTTCGTGGTGCTGTTATTATAGCTTTGGTTCGTTGTTTGCGAATTACCTGCACCTGCTGTCTGTTCAGATTGTTGTGATCCACCGGCATTCGTGTTTGCTGCTCCTATCACTTCTAATTGTTCTTCATTTACAATGGTATCTTTATAACCATTCTCTGTGAAATATCCCCTGTTATCACGTTCCGCTGCATTTGAGATAAGATCTGCTTTTATCATATCTGCTACCTTTTTCGGTGAGCCTAATTCCGCTATGATTTCACTCTCATGATCTTCCCCTGCATCTTCGAAATAACCATTATAATATTTGAGTGCCTCTTCTCTCTCATCCAAAGGGATATCCAATAATAAGCTTTCGAGTTCGTTCATGAATTCTAGCTTTGACATCTATTTCACTCCTTCAAATATAATATTTATTTTCTTATAATAAGACTCCCACTCGTCTTTATATAACATAAGTTGTGCCATACCCTTATTAGTGATTCTGTAATACCTTCGATTCCTTCCAGCAAATTCTAGATCGTAGACCTCTAAGCAGTCTTCCTTCTGAAGTCGTCTTAGAACAGGATACAAGGTTGATTCTGATACTTCAATCGCTTGTCGAACATCTTGCGTGATTTTGTATCCATAGGTTCCTTCCGGCTCCTGGGTGATAGCTGCTAGTACAATCGCATCGAGAAGCGCTGAACCGGTATTAAATACCATAGTCTCAACTCCTTTCTGAGTTTTTCCAAAGAAAATAATATTGTTAACTTGATAATACTATACATCATATAATATTATATGTCAATAATTTATTTTGGAAACTTTTCAATAGGAAAGATTGATTGGTCAGAGTCTCTATTTTTCCTTGCTGTTACTATATATAACGTAACTGATCGCTTCATTACTTCATTTATTTTAGAAAAGATACAGCAATAAACTTCCTCGCCGTGAGGTGCTCATCCCAACCGATTGTGGAAGAATCAAAAAAGGCTGTATTACATCATTACTAAGAAAATCAATTTATCATCTAAACCAAATTGATTATCAAAGTAACGAAGTAATACAGCCTCATTATTAATGACAAGTGAATTGCTTTTTCTATTCCTTCGGTAGATATACTGTAAAGGTACTGCCTTTACCCTGTTCACTGTCCACCGTAACTCTCCCGCCATGTGCCTGTACAATCGATTTCACGATGGTAAGTCCTATTCCGGTCCCACCAGTCATACGATTACGCGACTTATCCGCACGATAAAAGCGTTCGAAGATATAAGGGAGCTCCTCCTTCGGAATTCCGATCCCATTATCATTGATCAAAAATCCTGCACCATCCTTATGATTGAAGAGACGGAAGGTAATACTACAGCCTTCTCCGGAGTACTTAATTGCATTGCTAAGTAGATTGACTACTACCTGCTTCATCCTGCTATGGTCTGCTAATACCTCGATCGGAGAACCTTCAACCGATATACTCAACTTCTTATTCATACTCTCCGCTGCAAAGGTACTAACTACCTGCTCAATCACTGCTCTTAGATCCATCCGTTGCTTGTCCAGCTTTAGATTATCCTGTTCCAACTTCGCCAGACTTTCTAGGTCTCCAACCAAGGTACCGATACGAACGACTTCATCATAACAGCTACGAAGACGCTCTTCGGATGCATCCCAAATCCCTTCTGTCATCGCTTCCAGATAAGATTGTAATATAGTGATCGGTGTCCGTAGCTCATGAGCTACATCTTCAGTTAGTTGTTTACGAAGCTTTTCTAAGGTTTCTAAGGACTCTGCCAAATGATTGATTGAGGATATCAAGAGCTGTAGCTCCGTGGTATCACTCTTCTCCTCAAGGCGAACCTCGTATTTGCCACCTGCAATCTGCTTCGTGAGCTCAATGGTCTTGAGAATCGGCTGGCTGATGCGTTTTGCTAACATATGTCCGACGAACAAGGATACCAAAAGAGATAGCAACCCAACGCTAACTATAATTATATTCAGAGAACGTAAGAATTGAAATTCATTTTCATTCAGAAAGAAGGGACCAAAGTAGCTTATGCTTACACTTCCGATCTCTTGGCTACTTTGCTCCAGTGCGTAGGAAACTGATGTGAAGTCCCCATTTAATTGCGGATATTGTATTCTCATCCGATCTGAAATCTCATCCATAATCTGGTTACACAAGTTCATATCATGCGCCTGCGCATCCCATAGTATCGCTCCCTGCTTATCATACACCTTGATAATATAGCCCTCATACAGAGAAAACATGCCAATCGCATGGACATAGTCCAGATTCCATTGGTCTGTGAATGCTGAATATTGCTGACTTATACTCGAGGTAATGATTTGTGTCTTCAGTTCCTGCTGCTTACTTAGATAATTTGTGAACTGCTGATTAATCAAAAAGTTAGCAAGGAAGCTGATAATAGCGACTGTAAGTAATACAATGATCAAAATCGTAGATGACAATCTCGATTTAAGACTGTGTCTCAATTACTCACCTCCAAATTTATAACCCACTCCATGGATGGTTCGTACGTAGCACGGATTCTTAGGGTCAACCTCAATCTTCTGGCGCAGGTTCTTGATATGACTATCGATGGTTCTATCATAGCCTTCAAAATCAGTACCAAAGGCAGAGGCAATCAATTCATCTCTTGTAAATACCTTGTTTGGGTATCTGGTCAATGCAACCAACAGCTTATATTCATTTGGTGTAAGTTTTACCTCTTCACCGGCGCTGGTTACATAATAACTCTCATAGTCAATGGTTAAGTGCCCATTATTGAAGGCTTTCTTAGTTAGCAGACTCGGCAGATCATCCACGGATCTTCGTAGTACTGCCTCTATTCTTGCATATAAAGCCTTCAGGCTGAAGGGTTTTGTAATATAGTCATCTGCACCAATACCAAGCCCCTGCAGCATATCCGCCTCATCTGACTTAGCGGTAAGTATAATAATCGGAACCTTGCTCTTTCTTCTTAGAGTGCGGCATACATCCTCACCGGAGATTTCCGGCAACATCAGGTCAAGTAAGACTAAGGCTATGCTTTCCTTGTCGAAGAGCTCTAAGGCTTTTTTTCCGTTTTCCGCAACAATGGCAATAAAGCCCTTACTTTCCAGAAAGGACTTTACTACACTTGCTATTTTTTCTTCATCTTCAACGATTAAAATCTTTTTTACAAAGCTATTCATTTATTATTAGCTCTCCACATCAAAAGGTTTCAAGAATTTATCTACTTCTATTTTCTTGCCACTATCATCCATAGTCTCAACCTTTGCAAACACCCAGGATTCTAATGCACTAGGGTCAACACCGGCATCAATAAAGGGTTGGGGATTCAGCACGAATACAATGTCCTTATCGTTGGTCTTCATATCCTTAGCCCATTCAAACATATTTCCATTCCCAAGCTTCACACCGTAATGGTCAAGTGCCTGATGGTAAGAGATGCTGTCGCGATAATTTTTGACCAGCTTCTTATAGGAGTCGAGGGGAGATGCTTCACCAACATAGGTTACATTCTCATCACCCAGATCCGTACCGATGATAATCTTATCACCAACTACCATACCTTCGGGCAGCTTTGTTACATCCAGGCCCGCATCGATAAAGGGTTGTGCAGCTACCTCAAGCATAACATCAGTAGTGGTCTTGTTAAAATCCTTCGTCCAAACAAAACGAGCCTCATCATCCGGTGACTGTAGTGACCATCCACCATTACTATCATCTGCTGATACTCTAGATTGCATTGAAGTAAGAATTGCTTCATAGGATTTTTCCGACTGCTCTCCAACTACATCAAGCTTACCACAAGCTGTTAATCCAAACAAGGTTATACTCACAAATAATGCCAAAACAATTTTCTTTTTCATAATTACCTCCATAATGGCGTTTTACGCCAATCATATTTTTTATTACTTCACAGTAACTTGACATGCCTGCCCAGTACTAGGTTTGTGCCGAGGATTTCGCGGTTCTTCCTAAGCGAATAATTATTCGCTTGGTGATGATGCTTTTTCTTCACACTAATCTCCCTTTCATTACTTATAGGCTTTAAAGCCTTTTAATCGAAGCGCATTGGTTACTACAGATACGGAACTGAAGGCCATCGCTGCTGCTGCAAAGATCGGATTAAGTAATGGTCCACCGAACAGGTACAAAATTCCTGCAGCAATCGGAATACCTGCCACATTATAACCAAAAGCCCAAAAGAGATTCTGCTTAATATTTCTGATGGTGCTCTTGCTTAGATGAATCGCTGTAGGAACATCCATCAAGTCACTCCTCATTAATACGATATCAGCCGATTCCATAGCAACATCTGTTCCTGATCCAATTGCAATACCGATATCTGCTTGAACTAAGGCAGGTGCATCATTGATACCGTCACCAACCATACATACCTTCTTACCTTCTGCTTGAAGCTTCTTAACTTCATTTGACTTATCCTGAGGAAGAACATCTGCAAGTACACGGTCTATCCCTACTTGCTTTGCAATTGCTTCCGCGGTTTTGCGGTTATCGCCTGTAATCATAGCAACTTCAATTCCCATACTTTGTAGCTTCTTAATAGCCTTAGCACTGCTTTCCTTAACTACATCAGCAACTGCAATAATTCCGGATAATCTGCCATCCATTGCTACATACATGGGGGTCTTACCTTCCTGTGCAAGTTGGTCTGATTTATCCTTAAGCTCAGAGAGTGAGATATTCTGTTGATCCATTAATTTCTTATTACCTATCAGAACCTTGGTTTTGTCAATGGTAACTTCGATTCCATGTCCCGGGATAGCTTCAAAGGCTTCCACCGGAAGAAATTCCATATTCTCCTTCTGTGCTCCTCTTACAATTGCTTCACCAAGAGGATGCTCAGACCCTTTCTCTCCGGACGCTGCGATACGTAATAGTAAATCCCGTTCAACACCTTCTACTGTTATGATATTAGTTACTTCAGGCTTACCCTCAGTGATTGTTCCTGTTTTGTCAAATACAATCGCTGTAATCTTATGAGCAGTCTCTAAGGCTTCTCCGCCTTTAATCAAGATACCATTCTCTGCACCCTTACCGGTACCAACCATGATTGCTGTAGGTGTTGCCAGACCCAGGGCACATGGACAAGCAATTACTAATACCGAGATAAATATTGTTAAGGAGAAGGCCAGGGACTGTCCGGTCAAGAACCATGCCAGAAATGCAATTAAAGCAAGAATACATACAACCGGTACAAAATAACCCGAAACGATATCGGCCATCTGTGCGATTGGTGCCTTGGAGCCCTGAGCATCCTCAACAAGCTTTATTATCTGCGCAAGCGCTGTATCAGAGCCAACCTTTGTTGCCTTGAATTTGATCATACCATTTTTATTGATACTGGCTGCAAATACCTTATCACCTGTCTTTTTATCAACAGGCATACTCTCGCCGGTCAGCATAGCTTCATCAATACTGGTATTACCCTCAAGTACAACACCATCCACGGGGATTTTTTCACCCGGTCTTACAAGAATAATATCCCCAATTTCTACATCTTCAATCGGGAGTTCAATCTCTTTTCCATTTGAAATTACTGTCGCAGTCTTAGGAGCGAGTCCCATCAGCTTTTTAATTGCCTCAGAGGTCTTGCCCTTTGATACTGCTTCCAGGGATTTGCCAAGTAGAATGAGAGCAATAATCACTCCTGCTGTCTCATAGTAAAGCTTTTCCACTGCTCCAAAATCACCTTGAATAATTCGATAGGTATTGTATAAACTAAATAGGATAGCAGAGGTAGTACCGATTGCCACTAAGGAATCCATGTTAGGACTTCTTTGTATTAGTGCCTTAAAACCAACTGTATAGAACTTATAACCAGCTATGATAATTGGTATTACTAAGCTTATTTGTAACAGTGCAAATCTCAGCGGATATAGCATCGGGTTCAGAGATTTCGGTATCGGGAAGGGCCACCAGGAAAGCATTGGTACCATGGCAAAATACAACAATGGAATTCCAAAAGCTGTTGCAATAATGAATTTTGTCCAAAGTGTTTTAATTTCCTTCTGTTTACGAATCCGATCCTCATCCGTAGCATTCTTATCAGAGGCTAATACTTGATATCCTGTCTTTATTACACAATCCTTGATTGCTGATACGCGGATTACCTGAGGATCATACTCAACGGATGCCTTTTCCGTAGCCAGGTTAACCGAAACCTTACTGATTCCTTCCAGTTTTGCAATTGCTTTCTCAACTCGTTGAGAGCAGGCGGCACAGGTCATGCCTCCTATCTTAATCGTTTCCTTGTTCATACTATATTCTCAACCTTTCTTCAATTTTTACTCACTTGATTTATTTCCAGTTCTTAAAAATCTCAGTGGCTTGTGCCAGAATATCTTTTGATATTGTTATTGTTTCTGCGGTAACATTTTTATATTCAGGAGTGATCGGAACAGGATTACAGCCGCCCTTGGTTACTTCAACGTCTCCCATTCCAAATTGATTTCCACAGTTCTGGCATACTAATTGATCGCCTTCCTGCTTATAATAACCTTTACCGGAGCTATAGCACACTTGACAGGTATTAAAGGCCGTTCTTATTGTACCGTCGGGAGCTTTTACCGCGATTACTTCCAGATCTGTACCATTGATATTGGCGGGATAGAATGCCGCTGTCTCAGTTACGTCCTTAAGCTGTATTACAACATCACTATCCTTCGCTACGGTTATTTCAGTAGCGCCGCTTATTTTATCATTATCCTCTTTCCCTGTAAAATTCTCAATACCGTATGCGATTGCTATGGCACCAATTGCAACTGCCGCTATAAATATTAATCTTTTTATATTAAAATTATTGTTTTGTTTCATGATAATCGTCCTTTCAAATTTTCATATTGTGATTAATTTTCTGATACACTCTAATAAAAATCATTATATTCCTAATGAATCTTATCTTATCAACTATCAATTTTAATGGCAAGAAGGTAATCCATCACCGGAGCTATAAGGTTCTGCTGAGGGCTGAAAGTTTGAAACTTCCTCTTTAATCGCTTCCACATCAATATTATTGATATCCTCCACCACCTTAACATAACCGTAATATGAGCTATCTGCGGTATAGAAGTCAAAGTCTTGCACCGGACTGAAGTTGATGGAATTCTTTCCACTCTTCACTTGTAGTTCGGCATAATAGTACGGGAAGATAATACTGCTGCCAACATCGGTCTGCTTACCATTGATCACCCATTGAGTATCCAGATCCTTCTGCACTACTACTACAGCAGGAGAAAAACCTTTGTCTTCGATGGAAATCTCGACTGTTTGAACCCCATTCTCAATCTTCGCAATAGCAAGTTCTTCTGTCGGTATCTCAACCTCGAGTAGATTATTGTAATCTTCAAGTCCGCCTGTGGTGGTATCACCAGAGGAATTATCCACTGTACTCTCTTCACTTGAAACACTGTCATCTGATCCACCGGTTGTAGTAATGTCTTCAACCACCGTAATCTTACTACGTATCATTCCCATCCAGCAGCTATAAGGTATGACACCGCTTTCCTCCGGGGTGAACTCTATTACATTATCACCAATTGCAAGATCCTTCTTTAAACCAAGCTTTGGTACTACAATGCTGTTATTACAACCATTGATTTCACCATCTTGTGCCTGGATAATCCATTTTACCGGAATACCTTTCTGAACAACGATTGGCTCATAACGGCCAGAGGATAATCCTGTCGTTATCACTTGTATCTCGCCTTCAAGCTGAGCTATATTACCGGTTCCGGCCTGCGCTTGATTTGCGGCTATCGGCAAGGAAGGAACACTGATACCGGATAGACTAACACCATTACCGAACATGAACATTCCGAGTACTACTACGAGTACTGCACTGACTGTCATCAGTTTCTTAGAGAATTTCTTATTCATGAAGGAGCCAAGTGCTCCGAAGAGAAACATCAGCGGGAAGGTTCCTACACTAAATAGAAACATTGCAATTGCTCCTTTGACCGGACTTCCTGTTGATAACGCGTAAAGCTGCATTGCCTGTAAAGGTCCGCAAGGCATTAACCCATTCAAAATACCAATGTAGAGAGGACTGTTACTCTGGCGTTTTGCATAGATCATCTTAGCAAATACCTTTGGCATTCTTGGATTCAGCTTTCTAAGTCCAGGGAAGATATTTAACATATTCAATCCCATGATTACCATAAATACACCGGCAACCAGTTGAACCAGGCCCTTCATAGCACCGGAAAAACTAACTACAGATCCGATACCTCCGACAATAGCACCGATTACTGTATAGGAAATCACCCTACCAAAATTGTATAATAGGCTGGGTCTCATGGTTTCCATCCAGCTTGGTTTATAATCCTGTGCATGGTTTTTGGGAACACATTGGGAAAGGCAAATTCCTCCGCACATAGCAATGCAATGTACAGAAGTAAGTACTCCTATCACAAATAACATTCCAAAGCCCATTCCTTCCTTGGCAACAGGAAAGGCATTAAAGATATTTAATAGGCCAAATCGGTTCGCTATCATGTATACTGCAGCCAAGATGATGAGTACAGCAAGAATGTTAGTATAATCTGTTTTTTGCCCATTTGGAACTACTTTTATCGCTTTCTGAACGTTGCTTTGTTCTTCCTTATAACTGGCTCTAGGCTCTTCTTCATTTTTAATAAAATAATCTGCTTTTTCTAATATTTTCACTATTTCTTCCAAACGAATAGCACTCTCATCATAGGTAACCGTTGCCGTTCCTGCGCTGTAACTGGCTTTCACCTGCTGTATCCCGGATACCTCCGACAGCTCCTGTTCAATGATATTCTCACAGTTGACACAGGTCATATTTCTGATCAGTAATGTTTTCGTTATCATATTCGAAGACATTGGTCTCCTCCTTTTATCAATATTCTTTGCTTCAATCATTAACTGAAGTAATTATACCAAGTAGTTGTGGAGATATTATGGAGAAGAATCTATAAAAATAGCTGTCTTATACTCCACGCCTTTCTTTAAGCGTTTTGTTTAAGACAGCCATTCCATCAATGCTACTTATTAAATGATAACATTAGTTGTTACTTCATGAACTTGCTATAACTATAATAAGCATTTTACGTAATTTTACCAGATACCCTGAGCCATCATAGCAGCAGCAACCTTTTCAAAGCCTGCGATGTTAGCACCTACCACATAATTACCGGCTGCATTGTATTTCTTAGCAGCTGCGTCCATGTTGTGGAATATGTTAACCATGATTTGCTTTAACTTAGCATCAACCTCTTCGAAGGTCCAGCTTAATCTCTCACTATTCTGGGTCATCTCTAATGCGGAGGTAGCAACACCACCAGCATTTGCGGCTTTACCGGGAGCAAAGTATACCTTATTCGCTAATAAGTATTCTGTTGCTTCCAAGGTCGTAGGCATATTAGCGCCTTCTGCTACTGCGAAGCAGCCGTTAGCAACAAGAGCCTTAGCATCTTCAATCAGAAGCTCATTCTGTGTCGCACAAGGTAGAGCAACATCACATGGAACGGTCCAAACACCGGTACCCTCATGATACTCTGAATTTGGTCTATACTTCTTGTACTCTGTTAATCTAGCACGTTTTACTTCCTTAAGGTCCTGAAGAACTGCAACATCAATGCCTTCCGGATCATATACCCAACCGTTAGAATCGCTACAGGTTACACACTTAGCGCCTAACTGATGAGCCTTCTGAATTGCATAGATAGCAACATTACCGGAACCGGATACGGTACATATCTTACCCTTGATATCCTTACCATTGCATTTTAACATCTCTTCTACTAAGTATAATAATCCATAGCCGGTAGCTTCTGTTCTTGCTAAGGAACCGCCGAAGGTTAATCCCTTACCGGTTAATACGCCTTCATAAGATCCGGTAATCTTCTTGAATTGGCCAAACATATAACCAATTTCTCTTCCGCCTGTTCCGATATCACCTGCAGGAACATCAACGTCGGCACCAATATATTTGTAGAGTTCTGTGATGAAGCTGGTGCAGAAAGCTAATACTTCTCTGTCTGATTTACCTTTGGGATCAAAGTCAGAGCCACCCTTACCACCACCAATGGGAAGACCGGTTAATGAATTCTTGAATATCTGTTCAAACCCTAAGAATTTAATGATTCCAATATTTACGGAAGGATGTAAACGTAAGCCACCCTTGTAAGGTCCTATGGAATTATTAAACTGTACGCGATAGCCTGTGTTAACCTGAACCTTGCCGCTGTCATCAACCCACGGTACTCTGAACTTAATCTGTCTGTCAGGCTCTACTAGTCTCTCGAGAAGACCTTCTCTTCTGAACTTCTCTTCGTTAGTGTCAACAACTGCGCGTAATGATTCTAGCACTTCTTTCACTGCCTGATGAAACTCAGCTTCTGCGGGGTTCTTCTTAACCACCAATTCAATTACTTCATCAACGTATCCCATTTTTTAATCTCCTTTGATTAAAATTAAATTCTTGACAAGTGAATTGATTTATCAATTCATCTTGTATAATTGTCTTGCAATACTGTGAGACGAAATGTATGTAATTACAACGCCTTGTAAGATTAAAAAGCATTATTTCGAGCTTTTTTATTACCGAGAATGGCAAAAAAGGCGCATAAAAAAAGACAAATGCGCCTTTGTATTTGCTTTTTTCATTATAACACTTTTTCACTTTAATGCAATAGAATATCAAGAATTTAACGTTTTCTTCCATTCTTTATTTTCATATTCTCTATAGCTTACAGTTATAATAGTTACTTTCATATTATTAGTATCCTATTCCTCCTGAGGACAAATACTAGGATTATCGTATTTCCAGAAAATTGTGTTCATTTATGGCTAAATATGTTATAATTCTTGATTATGAGTATTTTCAAATAGTAGCTAAGCTGCCAGGCAGCAATATGGAGGTTGATCTAATATGGCTTTTGATGGTGTTGTTATTGCAAATG
>JAQZBA010000417.1 GCA_029239365.1 Herbinix sp.
TCGATATGGCAGTAAGAAAGAAAGCATAATACCTTCTGATTATTGCTACAATAGAGTCAATCTTGACAAAAGTACATTGAATAATCCATTACTCTTTGAGATGCTGGAAGGCGGGGAATATTTATTTCTTGGCTTAGACTACCCGTACAACAGTGCCATATTTCACAATTCAAGTGAAGGTGTATTTAAACAAGTAGGAATATGTATTAATGGCATAAGGGTATTAAATAAAGAGTTTTTACAACTAGTGGGTTATACCGAACCGAGAACAAAAAATAGTGTCTCTTCGACCAAATTAGATAATAGGATAAGGCATAAGACCTCAAGAGATATAGGTGATGGTTTACGCTATAAAGTATTCAAAAGAGATAATTATAAATGCTGTTTTTGTGGTGCCTCTCCTGCAAAGGATCCTTCTATAGTACTACACGCAGATCATGTCATCCCGTGGTCTAAAGGTGGAGAGACGGTATTAGACAACTTACAGACATTATGTTCACGTTGCAATATTGGGAAAAGTGCAGATATGTAAATATATCATGCTACCTGCTTATTGAGCCGGTAGCATTTTCATATATACTAATTTACATGTAACGGAGGAATGATACCATTTTTACTTTAGCTGATAAACGACGTCTTAATGATCCATATTACTCAATTAATAGATCTACAGACTATTTTTACGAAATTCAATCTAAAAACACAGGCCATTGCTGGATTATTTCTAAACGAGAATTCCATGCAGACTTACCGGTAATACTGTATCATAAGCACCGTAAAGATGATCAGTATTATCATATCCAGCAAAAATGTCCCTCTGTAAAATCGGCAGATTTGATTATTCGTAATCACGACTTGTATGTAATAAATTCTATATCGATGAATAATTTCATAAATTAATCCATTTTATCCTTAAAAAATCACCCTGATTGTTATTGATTATATCGAACAATTGTTCTATAATTCAGTTATTATTTTACGAGGTGATTTTATGCCGTTTTTAAAACCGGATCGCAGACCACAAATCAGACATCCTCAGGGTCACCCTATTGATGTAATCGCAACCTTTAAAAAGACAGGTGAATTGAAACCTTTATATTTCAGAGTTGAGGATGATCGCCAGGAACGGTTTATTTTTATGTTATCGAAAGCCTACGAACGAAGAAACTTTAATTTTGTTATGACTTTTGAGTGTAGTTACGAGGCCTTTGGCCAGCAGAACTTTATTGTACTGCTATTTGATGTGACAACAAATAATTGGCGAATCGGCTAATCTATATAACAAGTGAAATACACCCACTCTTCATTTTAGTCTCTATTCTTTGTAGCTGTCTTGTGGAAAGCCCAATGTCTTCCGCAGCCTTTTCCTGGGTCTTTTTTAAGATAACCCGGTGGTAGTATATTTTTTCTTCAGTTCCTTCAAGAGCCTCCAGTATCTTTAATAACTTTCGCTTTTTTCGCCGGAGCTCTGTCACTTCGTTCGATAACAACTTTATTCGTTTATAATCACGATCAGACAGACGAATAGCATCTTCAAGCCCGATATGCGCTACCGGTGTTGAAGATGTCACTCTAGAGTAATCAATTCCCATGTTATCTGTCCCTGATGGTCCATAAGCTCCAGCGAGCTTGTATGACTTTACAATGGATTTCTTTAATTCTCGAATTTCCGTATTCTTCAGCAGAATTTGAAAGTCAATTTCCTTAAATATTTTTCCATCACGATATATGCTTTCTAACATCAAAAACCCCCCCTTGATGAAACACCTTTGATATGTTACAATTACTAATGACGAGTTAGTAATATCAAGAGGGAGGGCTTATAGCCCTTCTTTTTGTATATTATTTCAAGTTACGGATTGACAAAATATGTTTTTCATATTAAGCTTAATATATAGTTTAAATATTCGTCAGTACATCTGACATGTTGCATTGCTTACTGAATTCATCTAAGTAAGCCTTTTTTATTCTTTTCCGCAGGGGGATCTTCTAATCCCCCTGCAACCATATATTTTAAACCCTTGTCAGCTTAGGAAAGTACAATGACCTGATCATATTCGCCCAGCTCCATCCGAAGATACTGAGCAACTTCATGGACTGCTTCATTCTTCCATGAACCACCATCCGCCTCGAAGATTGCACACGTTACACCTGAATGGCTATTCTTCATGCGAAATACAAAACTGCACTCCGGCTGCTGGATTTCATGGAATGTTCGGAAGGGCATGAGATTCACAGGATTCGGAACCACCACATCATCCTTATTCGCGAGGCCTGTTTTGATAGTGGCCTTCTGAGTGATACCATCATCCTTATAGTTTGCTATTGTACCATCTTCCACATTTCCTGCGACCTGGAGGACAATGCCTCGATCCTCATTGCTTAAGAACATTGACTGCATCATGATGATAAATGTTTCCTGGTCAAGAAAGGTATTGAAATTGATCTTCGGAATATTCGCGTTGACTTCAATCAATGTCTCTCTTTTCCGATCTGTATCCAGTTCTGTCATTAAGTACACCTTTGTAGGTGATACTACATGAACGATAAGTTTGCTATCTTTTCCAGTGATATTATCGATATTCGACTGAATATATTCCACCAAGCTTGTTAAGGTGGACATCTCAATCGGTACTGCTCTCAGGGCAGTATCAACTCTGTTCAGCTCATCTTTCCTGCTGGTGTAGACCTCTCCATTTATCACCTCAATACGAGGCTGCTTTAATCCGATTATATATTCTAATGCTTCTTTGATCATGATTCGTTTCTCCCTTCTAGTTCACTCTTGCATCTCGTAGATTTCTTACTTTTCCAGGCTGAGCGTCCACATTATTGTTATTGTCTATGACCTCCGCTTCCTCCGGAACATCACTAAAAGATAATTGCCCGGCGATTTGCTTCCCATATTCTCTGATCTCGATATCGCCCGTATCTAAATCCTTACCCATATACAGGGCTGTTTCAATTGGCAGAACCGGTGAAGTCTTGGTGGTTACCGCGACAGTAATTTTAGCAACTTCCTTCAGGGCTCCATTGAATTTTTCGAGTAACACACCACCTGCAAACTTGTTGAGATCAAGCTTTGTTTTCAGTTTGCTCATCTTCATACTCCTTTCTTTGGTTTATTGAACGCCTTCCGCGTTTTTCAGCAACTCATTATCAACCCATTTCATTCCCGGCACTCTTATTGCTCTAGGTGATCCAAACTCAGCATCCGTTTCCAGATGCCCTGACTCAATCAGGGATTTCAGATGGCTATGTACTGTACTGGTTGATTTCAGTCCTACACCGGCAGCGATCTCTCTGACACAAGGAGGATAGCCATGTTCCTTGATGTAGGATCGGATAAACTCTATGATCAATCTCTTGATATTACTCATGAACTACCTCCATGCCGGTGTCCGAAATACAAAGTACTCATATCCGTTCTTTGTGGGAAATAAAGGGACTGTATTGCTGTTTATTTGAGTCACTTTGACCTCCGGAGCAAGCTCCTTTGATTATGCTAATGGTATTGACTTGATTTAGTAATCCAACATTTACAACGCTATTATCGTTAGTCATAAATTTGTAACCCTCCTTAGTTTCTATAAGCCTTTGTTGAGTAGTTTACGTTCTAGGTCCTCATAATCCTGCGCGCTATAGGTACGCTGTGGGAATTGGTTAAATCGATTATTAGAATTTGGTTGAGCTTGTCCAGGAATCTTCGGAGGAGGTTGTTTCTCTTTCTCCCACGTTCGAACAGCAGCCTTCCAATCCTTCATCTTGTTTTTGCCAATCATCCACCCCTTAGATTCATAAAAATCAATAAAGCGTTCAGCATCGACTTGGTTTTTACGCTCTCTGCAATAGTCCTTTACCTCCTCGGTGGTGGGTGGAGCGAAGCGACTATTACTCTTTTTCTTATCTATCTCTATCTCTATCTCTATCTCTTTCTCTATCTCTTTCTCTATCTCTATCTCTGTGTTACATGAAATTACATTGTCGTTACTGTCCGTTACAGCATCGTTACATTGTAACAACATCATTTCCTTGTTTTCTCTGTAACGCCTTACTCTTTCTGCACTTTCACTCTCTGAGCCAATCAATCCCAAGACACCGGGAAGAACATATTCATCCTCGATTGAGCTTTCAATCAGGTTGAGTTTTTCGAGATAACTGAGAGTAACTTTTACGTTATCAACGTCCTCATCGATATCTAATGCAAGCTCTTCATCAAAACTTCCCTCGATACCTTCAAAGAACAATCTTCCCTCGGTTTTTATGCTTAAAAGTTGCATCTTAAGGTAGATTATTACGTATGTATCTCCACCAGCTAGCCTCCTCAGTTTTTTGATGATTTTATCATCAAAGAAGCCCTCATTCAGCTTCAGCCAATAATATTTTTTTGCCATTCAGACCACCCATTCCATGCTAATTTTATAGATATTTGCTCATTTTATCTCTGATAGAATTGCCCTTCACAGAATCCTTCTGCCTGACCTTATCCGGATTACTTAATTCATCAAGAAAGTTAATATCTCTCTTCATCGTCTGCTGTGCCGGGACACTAAGGTTCTTCTTGATGACCTCTTTATTGTCCATGACTTTCATGTGAATAATATCCAGCCTCTTCTGCGGATAATTAAGACCTGCTAGCAGACACAAAGTTGATGTGTCGCTATACGTACGAAAAGTATCAATCGGTGTACCTACCGTTTTCTCCAACTCCGTAAAATTGATATTCACCGGCCCGGATAATGCAATATACTTAATCACACGATCATCTTCAATTGGTGCAAAGATATTCTTGCTAAAGGATGTGATCAGAGCAGATGCTGCTCCGGATGCATCCCCAAGTGAAGATACAATCGCCATCCCATGACTTTTCAAAGTCTCCTCAATCTCGGCCTTATCAATATTTCCTTTTACGGATTTGTATTTATCCGGAATATCAAGAAATCTGGTGAACATATTCACAAAGATTGTGTTGATTTTAAGCTTGTCCGAACTCTTGTCATTATCCAGAATGAAAGTACTTGCCAAGCCTGGAATATCCGTCAGTTCACAGAAACACTCGTACGAGTTAATCTGAGATTTAAGGCTCTCCGATGGAGCCGGTAACACAGTAATCGCTCCGACTGTCTTAGCATCATCACAAAGCAGATCTACCAGCATTGGTCCAACACCGGAGCCGGTACCTCCACCGGATGAAAAGATAACAAATAGCATGTCCTTGTTAATCTTTTCATTGATCTCCTTGCTGATGATGTCATAATTATCGATGATCAGCTTCTTGGCTTTCGCTCTGTCTTTATTGCAGCCCTCTCCTCCGGGAATATGATACTTATACTTAACATCCTGAAGAGTATCCAGATCCTCTTGTGATGTATTGATGAACAACACACT
>JAQZBA010000062.1 GCA_029239365.1 Herbinix sp.
TATCCAATGGAATGACAACAAATGATACCTAAAACAGGATTGAATAATAAAATTTAAATGAAATCTTAACTACACGGTTGTCCCTATTGGAAAAACATGCTATACTTTTGTCTGTTATATGGTAAATCTTTTACCTTTTGAAATTACATTTAACATAGATAGACTACAATATTAATTACACATGAGGCTCTTATGAAACTTACTGAGATACCAGTTAATACACTAGTAGAATTGCAGTTCTATTATATGGGAGAACGACATAAGATTGGCCTGGGATTGCTTTATAATAATAGGAAAGCAGTCTATATATCTGCGATTAAGAATGCGGGTAAGACAATTCCGGCAACACATCTTTATAATATACATTTAACCTACAAGTCAGATGAGGGGCTATATATTTTTAAGAATGTAGCGCTTCGTTCTATCTCTTATAATGGACAAAAATTATACGTTGTACAAACGGATCAGGATGCCTTAATCGTTGACTATCGTAAATCATATCGCTTGTATCTTGGCAAGAATGTCTCTGCAAAGGTAGTTAAAGATGATCAGTATGAGAGTATCCACTGCATTCTGAAGGATATTAGCATGACCGGCATGGGTATCTTAAGTAATACTACCATCGATCAGTCGGCCAAAATAGAGATAGGTTTTCGGGTAAATAAGGATAAGAAAGAGACATTAGTCGGAAACATCGTCCGAGTGGATGAATTTAAGAATGGCACCGGATATTTATATGGCTGTGAATTCAACGAACCCAATGATACACTCGGTAAATTCGTTGCCTATCAGATAGAGAAGATGAACAAGAAAAGTAATAATAAAATAAATGAAGCATAAACGGAGGTGTGGTAAACACCTCCGTTTTTGTTATCTAATCAAAATCGAGGCAGTATTTTAACTGAATTAAGATTAGAAAAGATTTGATTTTATGTAAAAATTTGATTAAAAACTACCATTTAAAGTAAAGTTCTGCTATACTACTCTCAGATTGTTATACGATAGAAAGCACGCTTCGCGAGCTTTCTATTGTCATGAAAAAAGGGGGTTGATACAATGATAACAATTTATTTATGCTTCCTTGCAGGTGGCGCGGTTCTTCCACTACTTAGCGTGCTATTTGGTTCTCTCAGTAGCGGTTCCGATGTAGATATTGATATCGATGCTGACATCGATGTTGATGCTGCCCTGGATACCGAGATCAATTCGGTAGGAGCATCTACCAGTCCGGATTATGATACAGGAGCAATGTTGTCGATTGGACTTCTACCTACTTCATTAATGTCATTATCAGCCTTAGCAATCACCTTTGGTGCGGTAGGTTCTATTATGACAATGATCGGTAAAGGCTGGATCCTAACTGTTGTGGTCGCTGCAATCGCAGGGTATTTGGCATCTGTGGTTGTTCAGACAATTATAAAGACTCTTAAGAAGATACAAAAGAGGAATTATGGGATCAATGAGAATGAATTACTGATGTATGACGGAAAGGTAATCGATACCATACTTCCCGGACAGCTTGGAACAGTAAGCTTCAACACCTTGAAGGATGTTCATGTCAGTTATCCGGCAAGATGTTCCGATTCATTGCTAAGACTTGAAACAGGCAGGATGGTGAAGGCGCTTGAAGTCAATAACGGTATCTTCCTCGTTGAACCAAAGAACAAGTACGAGTAACTATGGTAGCACTAACAATAATTATTAAATGGAGGAGTAGAAATGGTATTAGCATTATCGGGTATTGAGTTTGGCCCAATCGTTATTACTGTGATTGGAGTGGTATTATTAGTTTTTGTTCTGGCAAGCATCTTCAGTATGTGGAAGAAGGTTCCTCAGGATAAAGCAATGGTAGTAACCGGTATGAAGAAGAGAATTATCACCGGTGGTGGTGGAGTAGTGATTCCCATCTTAGAACGTACGGATACAATCTCGTTAGGTAATATTCAATTGAATATTAATACCTCTCAGACCATGTCTTCCCAGGGAGTACCGATTGATGTAGCCGGTACAGCAGTCATTAAGGTAAGAAATACACATGAGAGCATCTATCTGGCAATCGAGCAATTTACCGGAATTAATGAGAATCAGATCCAAGGCGCTATCTCAGAGCAGGTTACCCTCATTCTCGAAGGTAAGCTTCGTGAAATTGTTGCATCGATGACCGTTGAGATGATTTATAATGACCGTGAGGCATTTTCCGCTAAGGTTCAAGAGGTTGTTGGTACAAAAATCGGTGAGATGGGTCTCGAACTCAAGGACTTCTCCATCAAGGATGTCAATGATACGAATGGATACATAAAAGCCCTTGGTGCAAAGCAGATTGCAGAGAAGAAAAAGGATGCAGAGATTGCACAAGCCAATGCATTAAAAGAAGAATCAATCCAGAAATCAGAAGCTACCAAAGAGGGTGAAAAAGCCCGCCTGGAGGCTCAAACCGAAGTAAGTGCTGCGATGAAGGCTAAGGAAGTTCAGGAAGCTCAGTATCGAAGCGAGCAGGAGTCTGCAAGAGCAAAGGCAGATGCTGCTTACGAGATACAGAAAAGTATCACCAATAAGGATATCATTGCAGCTCAGATGGAGGCTGATATCCTCAAGCAAGTGAAGCAGAAGGAATTACAGGAAGCACAGCTTCAGGTTGAGATTGCCAGAGAGCAGAAGCAGACCGAGCTAGAGCAACGCCGTGCTGAGAAGACTCGTGAAGAGTTAAAGACAACGGTTGTGGAACCGGCCAATGCGGATCGTGAGCAAAAGATGGCAGAAGCGGATGCAGAGAAATATACTCAGATCGCTGCGGCTGAAGCTAGAGCAGAAGCCAAGAAATCCGATGCGAAGGCGGAAGCAGAAGCGATTAAGGTGAAAGCTCAGGCGCAGGCAGATGCAGAAGCAATCAACGGCGAAGCAAGAGCGAAGGCAATCAGTGCTGTCGGTCTTGCAGAGGCAGAGGCGATTAAAGCCAAGGGTCTTGCAGAAGCTGAAGCGATGGAGAAGAGGGCGGAAGCCTATATGAAATACACCGGAGCAGCGATGGCAGATAAGCTGATCGAGAAGCTTCCTGAGATTGCAAGAGCAATTGCTGAACCTCTCGGACAGATATCAGATATCAAGATCTATGGCGGTAGTGTGGGGAATGTCTCCGAGAATGTACCGGCGGTTCTTGCCAAGGTATTCGATACAGTTCAGAGCGCGGTTGGAATTGATATGAGAAGTATTGTAATGGCTGACAGCTTAGAGGCTCGAACCACGAAGAATATCAATGTGAGCGGAATAGGCGAGGATCTGATTGATGAGGTAACAAAGTAAGAAAGAGAGTAATCGGTTGTCAAACAGAACTCTTCTGTTATAAATAATTAAAGGGCATAAACTTCCGGAGTATATAGGTAGTTTATGTCCTTTTTTGGTATTTTGCATCTTACCCTTGCATTTTGCATTTCACCATCGATTTTATTGTAAGCCCAAACTAATCGCGATATACTCACTTCATCGAAGGAGTTGCATAGGCAACTTCAATAAAATGAAAAGGAGTATTATTATGTTGGGAATGATGGTTCTAATTATCATGTTATGTGTGGAGGTAGGATTTGTAGTGTATTGTATCATTACTAAATCGAATCAGAAGAAGATGAAGAGTATGATCATCTGCGGTGCATTTACCCTTATGTTAGGTCTAATGCTGACCGGTATCATGGACTGGGGCTTTCGCTGGTTTTTGTTGTCTCTAATATTATTCGTTAATACGATACTTGCTGTCTTGTATTTATTAAGACGAAAACCTAGAAAAGAGAAGACTTATAAGGTAAAATATGTTATTCTATCAGGAGTGGGGAGCTGCTTCCTGCTGGGTTTTGCAATCATCCCGGCAATCGTATTTCCCCAATTTAAACCGATTGAAGTGACCGGCACCTATCCGGTAGAAACCGTAAGCTATACCTTAACAGATCCTAATAGAGTTGAGACTTATTCCGAGAATGCAACAAACAGAAACGTTACTATTCAATTCTGGTATCCCCAGACAGAAAATGAGACCTTTCCCTTAGTGTTATTCTCCCATGGTTCTTTTGGCTTTCGGGGCAGCAATGCATCAAACTTTGAGGACCTGGCAAGCAATGGATATGTAGTATGTAGTATTGATCATACCTATCATGCTTTCTTTACGAAACAGACAGATGGAGAGATGGTCATTGCAGATATGGATTTTATCAATGCTGCCGTTGCAGTTACTAATGAAGAATATGATGGGCAGAAGATATTTGATTTAACCCAGGAGTGGCTGGGTCTAAGATTGCAGGACATGAATTTTGTCCTGGAGGAGATATTGAACCTTGTTGCTCAAGAGGATACTGATGAGGTATACCAATTAATTGATGCAGATAGAATCGGTCTCTTTGGACACTCTCTCGGTGGTGCTACGGCAGCTGAACTTGGTAGAGAACGTTCCGATATTGATGCTGTAATTGTTGTTGATGGGACTATGCTCGGGGAAGAAATTGCCTTTGAAGATGGTAAGACAATATTAGATGAGACCTCCTATCCTGTTCCGATCTTAAACTTTTACAATAAGGATCATTATAATGATGCGAAGCAACTCGGATTAGAATATGCGAATACCTTGGCATCGGCGAATGCAGTGGATGCTAGAGAAGTTGTAATTGCAGAATCAGGACACTTGAATTTTACGGATCTACCCTTATTCTCCCCTACACTGGCAGGAATGCTTGGAACCGGAGCGGTAGACAGTCGCTATTGTATCGAGACTATGAATCAGGTAATATTAAAGTACTTCAATCATTATCTCAAAGGGGTTGAAGAGTTGGAGATATCGCCGGAATATTAAAATATAATCATACTAGGAGCATGCATGAAGGTACGGATCGAAACTATCAATAAAACTGAAGAAGAACTTGTTCTAATCCGTTGTTACAAGGTAAATGATGAGGTTACAGAGCTCGTGGATTTTGTGAGGGCTAGAGATGGTATGGTATCAGGCTATGATAATACTCAGATCTTCCAGATTGCTTTACGCGATATCTATTACTTTGAAGGTGTTGATAATAAGGTTTATGCATATCTCAAGAATAGTGTGTATGAGATAAAAAGTAAGCTATACGAACTGGAGGAGGATTACCATAAGAGGAAGTTCTTCCGTTGCTCTAAATCCATTCTGGTGAATCTGTTGAAGATTGAATGTGTCAAGCCGGCATTAAATGGTAGGTTTACCGCAAAGCTTTTGAATGGTGAGCAAGTTATTATCTCAAGACAATATGTTCCGGAACTAAAAAAGATATTACAGATATAGATGCCTCTTAGGAAAGAAGGTTAACATATGAGTTTTATGAGTTTTGTTAAGAAAAATCTGATTGATTACTTTATTATCGTTACCGGAGTAAATATTGCAATCGCAGTATTGGGAATGAATTATAAACCGGAGGAGCTCCTTGGTTATGACGCGTTCTTCTCACCATTAATCCTTGGTGCGGTAGCGGTGCTCCCCTCCTTTGTCTTCTATTCCAGGAGAGAACTAAGTCTCAGACAGATGTTGATTCGAAGAGTAATTCATTTGATTGTATTGGAGTTGACCTTGGTTGGCTTTGGTTATATCGCAGGACTACTTACCGGATTGAATATCACGATTTCTTTTGTTCTGATCGTATTCGCGGTTTATGTCTTTACACTGATCATCCGTTGGATCATTGATAGCAAGACAGCACTTGAGATTAACCTGGGCTTAAAAAGAATTCAGGAATAAGGGATAAAAAAGAATTAGATATAGTTAGAACTTTTAAAATAGCCTGTTGGTTCTTATTCCAACAGGCATTTTTTCCTCTTTTAATGCTCAAACATCTTCAGAAGACGGAAGAAGTGATTTGCTTCACGCAGGGTATGATCCCCGAGCAGAGGAATGATAATTGATTTAATCTTACATTCAATCAGGCCTTCTGTTGCCTGACTCTTGAATTCCCGGATATCCCTTACGGCAGCAAGACTTTCTTCGGTTACTCGTTCAATCGGAATTGCCCGGTCCATAGCTTCTTTCGATTCTTCAACCAGTCGATCGAATTCCTTACCAAAATTATTGGCGGTAGCTATTAATTCATCTTCTGACGGATCAAGAAGTCCGCGGATGAACTTGGAGTGTTCAGCCATAATTCTATTCCAGAAGAGCTCCTGGTTTATAATCTCTCTTCGTATATTAAGGTTATTTCTGCTTTGCAGATGTTGAACCATATGAAGGTATAGCTTCGCTTCGCGCATGATATGATCCAGGAGCAGCGGATAATTCACAGTGAACATTCTGCAAGCAAGAACATCAGCAAGTATTGTAGATTTGAAATTGATTAATTTGGAGGTAAGTTCAATAGCCCTCTGATTAATATAGTATACGCGCTCCTCCAGGGCAGGGGTGATAGGCTGAGTTACTCCACCCATCAATCCGGCTTCTGCTCGAGTGATGTCGGTAGCAAGCGTAACTCCGGTATAAAATGAAGATGCTGTTTCAGCACTCAAGGTATATCTGGTAATAACTTCTCCTGATTTTAGAACCTCAGGGTTTACAACCCCATTCGACAGTGCTACCACATCGCTTAACAGCTTATCGAATTCAATACGAAATTGATCCGCTTGCTGTGTGAAGTTGGTGTCTCTCGGAGTAAAGCCTAATTCAAGAAAGAAGGAATGCTCCTTCATAATTCTTCCAAAAAACAAATGTATCTCAAGTGAATGACTTACATAGTCTCTTACGGATATCATTATAGAATTCCTTTCATAATGTATTATACTATGCTTTATCTTATGTATTTTTGCATGTTATGTGAAATTATCTACGAAAACAATTTTCATAATACATGCTTTATAGTATAATAACGGAATGGATGAATAATCAAAAAAAACCTTGAATTTCAAGGTTTTTTGATTCATGATAGTAGTAGCAGATTATGCTTCTATGGATTGTGTTTTATAATACGATTGACCAGGAAGGAGATTAACATGTCTGAAGTATTAGTCCGTGCATTTTCCCTGATTTTGATTATGTTTAGTGGCTACATAATTAAGAGGATTGGCTGGGTTGGCAAAGAGCATTTTAGTATATTTTCTAAAATCGTACTTCGCTATACCTTACCTTGTGCTATCATAACAAGCTTTAATTCCATGCAAGTGGATACAACACTGCTTATCTATACTATAATCGGTGTCGGAATTAATGTGATTGCAGCGGCAGTGGGCTATATGACAGGAAGGGCAAAGGGGAGAAGAGAACAAGCCTTCCATATCCTGAATACGGGAAGCTTTAATATCGGAGCATTTACACTTCCCTATATCTCAAGCTTCTTGGGAGCAGAGGGAGTGGTACGGACCAGTCTCTTTGATGTGGGTAATTCCATTGGTGCAGCAGGAATTAATTACAGTCTGGCGAAATCTCTGGCGGACGAGACAAAGAAGATAACCTTGTTAGGAATAATGAAAAATATGCTTACCTCGGTAATATTTTGCACTTATTTGGGTATGTTCTTATTAAGGCTACTTGATATATCATTTCCGACACCCGTGATTACCTTTACCGGTATCGTAGGGCAGGCTAATACCTTCCTGGCGATGCTGATGATTGGAATCGGCTTTGAGTTAAATATTGACCGAAGAAGGCTGCGCAAGGTAATTACGATACTTGGATCCAGGTATCTGATTACTTCCAGTGTAATACTTCTGATTTATCTCTTTCTTCCGATTCCAATCGAAGGGAAGCGAATTTTCTCCATCGTCCTATTCTCACCAATTGCGGCGATGACCGCAGGCTTTACACAGGAAATCGACGGAGATGTCACAACTTCCTCCTTTATGACTTCCTTAAGCACGATTATCAGTATTATCATCATTACCAGTCTGTTAGTAATCACCAGCTGATACAACAGTAATATGAATTTATGCTCTTATCTTATTACGTTCGGAAGGAAGTCCAGATCGACGAAGAAGGATAACAGTTGAAAGACAACTTAGGATTAACATTGATTTGGAGGTATGCTTATGATTAACCCGGTTAAATTATTTAAGATGAAGGGATTATGGGAGAAATTCGTTCAGAATCATCCGAAGTTCCCACAATTTATCAGTGCCGTGCAGAACAATGGCATGAACGAAGGCACTATTGTTGAGATAACAATTACTACCGCAGATGGCAAGAATCTAAGTACGAATATCAAGATTACCGAGTCGGATAAGGAAATGTTGGCGGAGCTTTCAGAGTTAATGAAAGAGAAGTAAGCAGAAGCTTATTCCGGAACAGGAGGGGCTGTTGCATAACATTAATGTTCAAGAATTGTGGTTTATATCATCATTCTCCTTTCGATGATTTTTCATTTCTATCGCACCAGCATTGCCTATTTTATATACAGGCAACTGCTATCGCATCGCATTGCGATGCTTGTGTGCATATTTCAATGAAAATCACTCAAGGAGAACAATGATACTCCCACAATGTTTGAATTACTTGTTTTGCAACAGCCCCTTTGTGGCCAAAAATTAATCTTCTACGCGTATATTACCGCTGGAGGTTGTTAGCTCTATACGGAATACGGGGGAAGTTCCAACCGTACCGCTGGCATAATCACCGTCCTGCTTGTAGCTTAGATTGTCATCGAAATAGGTATCAATATCTCCGCTGGAGGTCTCGGCAGAAAAATCAAAGCTTAATCCGGAGGGAAGTGAAAGCTCAACATTCCCACTGGAAGCATCTGCTATAATGTCTTCCTTGCTGGATAGCAGCTCCTCGGTGAAGGAGACCTTAATATTACCGGAGGTGGTTTCAAAATCACCTGCACCACCGAGATCAGAGATTTCTATATTGCCGCTGGAGGCAGAGGCTTCTATAAATCCGCTGCAATCTGATAATGTAATCTCACCGGAGGTGGTTTCGATCTCTTTCGTACCATCAGCCGCTTCAATAGTTATATTACCGCTGGAAGAATCGGCTCTGAGTTCGCCGGTAGTTTCATTAATCGTAATATTACCGGAGGTGCTGGAGGCATCCGTATCACCATTGCCCCCATGAATCTTGATGTCACCACTGGAGGAAGCGAAGCTTCGCGTGCCTTCTGCTCTGTCAAACTCGATATTACCACTGGTAGTTGCCGCACTGATCTGGTCCGCGTGAACTTCATGTAATCGAATATCACCGCTGGAGCAGGCAGCCGCAAAGTCGGACTGGTTCAACACTAGGTCAGAATCAACGTTACCACTGGAGGTGCTCGCAGAGATGCTTCCGTGATAATCTGCGGGCAGATATACCTCAACATAGCCGTTATAGTGATTAAAGATCCAATTCTGACGCATTCTGTCTCCACCTCGCAGGCGGAGCTCTGAGCTCGTTTGCTTAATCTGTGTGAGCTCCTTCTCCTTGGGGGTAATGCTCATATATTCCTTCAGAATCAGCTCCTCGGTATCACTTTCATAGAAGCGGATGTCGTCGCTGGAATATTCGAGGCTTAATCTGGTTATGCCCTCCATACTGAGATTACTGGTTTTTACCAAGGATACATCAGCGATGGAGTATGAGGAGGATATGGGTAACCTACCGGTGCGGATGACAGTTGCCATAAGGAGGACTAAGCCAAGTGCGATTACACCGAATATGGCAATCATGGATATAACAAAACGTCTCATTATCTCATCTCCTTTAAGCGAAATACTAACTCAATGATAGCCTGAACACAGCCTGCGGCGATAAAGATAATCCACGTAGCATACCAGGCAAAGGTAGCAAAGCTGACTGCAAAATACAGTAGCAATGTAGAGGTCCATACGATACAGGATATCGCAACCTTGATGGATTTCGCTTTCTTGGTTTCACTCTTCCATTCTTTAAAATCTTCAACAATGGTATCTTCTGTTCTACGATATTTTGGGTAAAGATTAGATACATATACAAGCATGCAGGTGGGTATGATTGCGATAAATACCATGGTCGCCATACCAATCAGAGCGAGATCCAATCTGCTATACATATCAAACATTGCGCATACAAGAAATACAAATACACTAAAGATATAAAGTCCTACCGCTGCAGTCCGTATCAAGGCGATCTTCTTAGTTCTGGCCTCTAGCTCTGCTCTATCCTCCGGTTTTGTTTCAACTAAGCCTTGGAACAGCTCATTTACATTACCAATGGAGCTGATAACATGCTTGAAGGCATCGTCAGCAGATACGCCGGTTGAGAGGAGGTCCTGATAACGCTCCTCAGAATTAACTAATAACTCTTCCCTAAGTTCAAATGCTTTTCGTGTCTTAGGAGCTTCTTCGAAAAGCTTCTCAATATGATTCCTCATTCTTTCATTCATTGGATGACCCCTCCCTATTATTCAACAATTTATCAATAATGTCTTTTGCGTTTTCCCAGTCCTTTTTGTATTCCTGATATGCTTTGCGGCCTTTGTCAGTGATTGCATAATATCTTCGCCTTGCTCCGACATTCTCATCGCCCCAATAGGAGAGAATTAGCCCGGACTCCTCCAGGCGCCTGAACGCCGAATACAAGGTGGCTTCCTTTAACTCATATAAGTTATTGGTTTTCTCCATGATTTCTTTATTAATCTGATAACCGTAGCTGTCCCCCTCAATTAGATGAGATAAAATAATGGGTTCGGTATGGCCACGTATCACGTCCGATGTAATCGACATGGTAAATACCTCCTTTTTATAATCAATATTATATTCGTAGATACCTCGCCTGTCAAGGTATATATTTAAATAATATACATTTTGTTATAATGTACGATAAATAGGGCGTTTCCAGTATCAGAACTACTTCAAAACTTACATAATTACCAAATATTAATTAAAATAGGATTAAATTGGTTGTAACTTAAAGGTGATAATGCTATAATTTCGTCAAATATCTTATGGTGTCTGATCGTATAATGCAAGTAAGCTTGTATGATACTCACTACGCTAATTATATATCAGGAGGGAAATTATGATAAGGAAATGGTTTAAAGCAAGCATGTCGATTCTATTGGTAATAACGATGATCGTTATGCCAATCAGGCCACAGGAAGCAAGCGCTGCTTCTACCTATGATGAAGTTGCAAAGCAGGCACAGTCTACAGCAGATATCCTGACCGCAGTATATGGAGCAACCAGTGTCCAATATGCACTCATCTGCGATAACGAGATTGTTATCTCAGGTCAGTCCGGTACCTATGCTAAGGATAATAATACAGCGTTAACCAAGGAGCACATGTATGGAATCGGCTCTATCAGTAAAGTCTTCACTACGGCAGCAGTGATGCAGCTGGTGGAAGCAGGGAAGGTGAAGCTGAATACGCCAGTGGTGAAGTATCTGCCTGAGTTTAAGATGGCAGACAAACGCTATAAGGACATCACGGTAAGGATGCTTCTTAACCACTCCTCCGGACTGATGGGCAGTACCTTTGGAAATGCGATGCTGCTTGGGGATAATGATACCTTATGTATGGATACCTTACTGGATGGCCTGAAGAATCAGAGACTGAAGGCAGACCCGGGTGAATATAGCGTTTATTGCAATGATGGCTTCAGCCTGGCACAGCTGTTGGTAGAGAAGGTTAGTGGAGTTAGCTTCAGTGAATATGTGAATCAATATTTCTCAAAGCCATTAAAATTGGTGAATACCATGACACCTCTGGATGATTTTGACCGAGAGAAATTAGTGAAGACTTATCTGACTGACCCTAATAAACCCACCCCCGTGGAGAATGTCAATGCGATTGGTGCAGGTGGAATCTATTCGACAGCAGAAGAGCTGTGCCAATTTGCAAGCAGCTTCTTCTATGAGGATGAGGACACCCTTCTAACCGATGCTTCAGCTAAGGCGATGGCAAAGAGTGAATATAAGCTGGGAATGTGGAATCCAGAAGCGGATTCACTGCTCTCTTATGGTCTTGGCTGGGACAGCGTGGATACCTATCCCTTCTCTGCGTATGGGATCAAGGCTCTGGTGAAGGGAGGAGATACCTCTCTCTATCACGGAAGTCTGATTGTATTACCGGAAAAGGGGATGGCGATGGCTGTACTCTTAAGCGGCGGAAGCAGTGTCTATGGTCAAGTATTTGCGCAGGAGGTTCTTCTGAAAGCATTATTAGCTAAGGGAGAGATTACGGAGATTAAGGCAAATAAGACGTTTACCTCTCCGGTCAAAACAGAGATGCCTAAGAGTGAATTGGAGAATGAAGGCTATTACGTTCTAAGAGGCGGAGTTGTTAAGGCTGAGATTAATGAGACCGGAGTATTGAGCCTATATAGTGGGACAGAGCCTCAGAAATTCATCTATTGTGGTGAAGATAAGTTCTATTCAGAGGATGGAAGTGCCATGGTATCCTTCGTTCAAGAAAGTAATGACAACACGTATCTCTATGTAGAAGGTTATGGATCTCTGCCATATCTGGGACAGGTGGCACAAGCCAGTTATCAGGCACAGAAGGTGGCCCAGAATCCTCTGCCTAAGAAGGTAAAAGCAGCTTGGGATAAGAGAGAGGGCAAGTTGTATCTTATGTTGAATGAAAAGTACGATTCCGTATACTATCCCTTAAGTGCGGGAATGACAAGAATTGAATTAGCGGAGGGATTGGAAGGGTATTGCTCCGGCGCAAAAATTACCGATGAGAATACGGCAAAAATGCTAATACAAATTCCCGGAGTCCTTGGAAGAGATTTGATGGATTTTATCTTCAATACGAAGTCAAAGATAGAATATATGAATGCTGCAGGAGGATTATATATTAACGAAGATGCAGTTAAGGCCATGTCTACGAAGAATTTTAATATCACGATCGGTAACGATGGATATGCCAAATGGTATAAGATAGGATCTAAATCAGAAGGAAAGAAGCTGAAAGTAACGCTTCCTAAGAATGCTTCCTTTACCGTATATGATGAGAAATTAACCTGTACCTATTACTCCCTGACAGCAGACCAAACCTCCCTGACACTTCCGAAGGGTGGATATATCGTTTTTGCCGGTGACAAAGGTGCAAAGGTCACAGTAAGCTATCAGAAATAAGAGAGAAACTGAATATCAATAACAGGGAACAGTTGAAGCAATACATAAAGGAACATAAAGGAAAATAACAAATTCTCTATACGAACAAAGGAACTCTTAAAGTCAAGGATCACGCTTTAGTAAACGGTTCAATTAGTGGAACAGTTTACTGTAAGGCGTAGGCTAGTGACTTAAGGGTTCCTTTTATTTGTTCAAAATCAGTTTATTAACCTATGCTAATAGGCAAGACCTTTATTCATATTTCTCGCGGATTAGATCCTTCATCCTTTGGTACTGCTGATCTGAGATTAAGATTTTATTACCGGATCGTGAGATATATTGTTGCACTTCCAGCTCTTTGAGCGAACGGCTAATGGTTTTTACGGATAAGCCGGTGCTATCGGCCAGATTCTGTTGGGTAAGATTGATGATACAATTATTCCGGTTTGCAGTCTGCTCATAGATATGCAGGAGCGTATAAATTAAGCGGTCAGAGCCTTGCATAAACAGAAATACCCGCTCTCGTTTTACTTCCTCTAGCAGAAAGGTACCCATTACCTTTGCCTCCATCGCCAAGACATGGATATCATTTTTTACCCACTGCTCAAAGAGACTTCTGGGGATAACCAGCATGGTACAGGGAGTCATTGTGGATAAAGTGGTTTGATAATGCTCCTGTTCTAAGAGCACCTCCATTCCACCGAAGCTGGTCACCGGATAGAACCACATGTAATCATAGGTATTTCCGTAGAAGCGATAATCAATTGCCTTCACCATGCCTGAGACTAAGATATAGATGGTTTCTACCGGCTCATCCTCCCGTAGGAAGATGTTATCCTTCTTCCATCTGCTAAGCTGCAGGGAATTCATAAGCCAGTCCGGAGCAGTCTGAAAATACTGCTTCAGATATTCACCTGTCGCGCTGGGAAGCTGTTCTGCCAGCTTGTATATAAGCTGTATACCTGATTTTGTAGTGCTCATATCATAACCCCTTCCGGTGAGCTATTAGCATGTCCACAAAATTGTTGATACATGCTATCATGAAAAGATCTATATTCATGATATAATACCGGATTGGGGATGTCTAGTGCGAACAAAAGATTTGATCATTAGCTACAGTATTCTTCGACCTTAGGACTT
>JAQZBA010000063.1 GCA_029239365.1 Herbinix sp.
TATCTATCCCGAATTCACAAAATCTTTTGATAATCCAGAGGTAAAATCAATTTTTGTGAACGAAACAGACAAAAATCAAATAGTGCAGAATTATTTATCAAGAGAAGATGGCGATTTACAACATTACAGAGCTGAAATAAGTATTGCATATGGGAAGTGGATAGCAGATATTTGTTATCAGAATGGTATTAGAGTGATCGAGTCAAGACCTTGGGATACTGTTTTATCAAGAGCCCTAAAAAGTTTATTGTGATGTGATGCTTACATTCAAACAGCAATCGGTATCAAAAAAACCACTGCAGAGTATTAGCTCCACAGTGGTAATTAGAATAAAATATCATTACGTTTCTATCTATATCATTCACTGCTGATAAAACTCCTTAATCTTATCCATTCTAGCTGTCATTCCTTGAAACAGATAATCCACCAGTGTAATGGCAACCATTGATTCCACCACCACTACTGCTCTTGGCACTATGATGGGATCATGGCGTCCTTGAATTTCTATCTCTATATTTTCTTTATCCTTATTGACAGTGCGTTGTGGCCTTGCTATGGAAGCCGTAGGTTTTACAGCAGCACGAAGGATAATCTCTGAACCATCACTCATACCTCCGAGTATTCCTCCCGCATGATTGCTCAACTTCGTAAGCTCCTTGTTACTATCATAGTAAAATGAATCATTATTCTCAAAGCCTGTCTTTTGCGCAACCGCAAAGCCGTCACCGATTTCTACACCCTTGACTGCACCGATGGACATAATAGCTTTTGCAAGTACGGCATCCAACTTGTCAAACACCGGCTGCCCTATACCGGCAGGTACTCCTGTCACAACACACTCAATTACGCCACCCACGGAATTATGGTCCTCCATCTGCTCCTGAATATATGCTTCCGCTTTCGCAGAGGCTTCCATATCCGGCATGTTCAGAGGACTTGAATGTGTTAAGTCCTTCCGACATTTCTTATAATCGATGGAGACAGGTCCGATAGACTTCGTGTAGGTATAAACTGCTATCCCGAGTTCCTTAAGAATAGCGGCTGCAATTGCACCGGCGGCCACTCTACCTGTAGTCTCACGTCCCGAGGAACGTCCGCCGCCGCGATAATCCCGAAAACCATATTTCTGATCATAAGTATAATCTGCATGTCCAGGACGGTAGTACTTGGCGATTTCCGAATAATCATAAGGACGTTGGTTCTCATTGTATACTACGAGAGATATCGGTGTTCCTGTAGTTAGTCCTTCAAAGACTCCCGAGAGAATCTTAAGCCGGTCATCTTCCTTCCTTGGTGTTGAATACATTGTCTGACCGGGTTTTCTTCTATTCAAATATTCCTGTATCATTTCTTCACTAAGGGTTAGGCCTGCCGGACATCCATCTACGACAACCCCGATCCCCTCTCCATGGGATTCTCCCCAGGTTGATATTATAAAGCTAGTTCCGTACACTGATCCGGACATAATAACCTCCTAATGATATAGAATGAATTGTATTTTGCATCACTTATTGTAAGTATATAGGAAACACTACATTATTTCAAATACCATATGATAAATCTCTAAACCTAATTTGCATGATCTATTATCACTCTTAAGCCGACTAATGATTATCATTCCTAATGGTCTTCTTCTCAGATTCACTATATTTATTTAAACTTGTCTGTATTAATTCGTTCTAATCATCATATTTATAAGCAAAGGCAAATGAGGAGATTAACATGAATTTATTCTATATGTTATTGGCAATCCTGGCAGGTATCTTTACTTCCATAGAATCAAGTATCAATTCCCAGCTCGGCAAATATGTTACCCCAAGTATCGCTACTCTTCATAGTCTTATTGTAGGTATGACCTTTATTCTGTTTATTAATTTATTCTCCGGTAAGCTTAGTTATTATAACAGGGTTATAACAGTCAAGCCTATCTGGTTAGTTGGTGGCTTTTTTGGTGCATCTATCATCTATCTATCATCAAGAGCTATTCCTCAGTTGGGAATCTCTAATACAATCATTTTAGTTCTAACCGGACAGATGTTAAGCGGGTTGATTATCGATGCAGTTATCAATAATATTGAACTTAGTACGAGAAAAATAGCCGGTCTTATTTTATTTCTTGTAGGAGCGATTATGTATCTTAAAGAATGAAGTATCCCTTGCAAGTGCTTTTATTTACTTGCAACCTCAAGAAATTTCATATGAGGAAATAGTTGTTTCATCTCATCGTTATCATAATGGGTATCCATATATTCATCAATATAACTATCGGAAGGAGTACCTTGAAGTCGCTCACTCCATCGATTAACAGAAATTGCTGAAAACACAAGATTTAATGCCATAAATATCATTAATACCCAGGTAAATACAAAAGATAATCTTCCTCGTATACTCTCCAGTTGGTTTTCTAACCAGGGGAATATCCATTTAATGAAGATTAGTCCCAATAGTCCCCAATAAATGGCGTATTTCAAGCTAGTCCGCCCACCGAGATTAAAAGGCTGTTTACTATAATCCCAAGTAATGGAATGAAACGCTATCTCTTGAAATAATCTGGCGATATACTCAAAAGTAGAACCACAGACCGCTGACATCCCGAATATAGTTAAGGGAGAACTACTTTTCATCTTCTGATATAATAGGAAGATGAGCACTGCACCAATCCCATAGATTTCACTGAAAGGCCCCCAGATTACCCCTGCACGACATTCCCATATACCTCTATGGATATAGTATTGTATCTGTTCCATATAGCATCCAAATATGCTTCCTATAATAAAGATATAAAACACCTTATAAAAAATAAATCTATGTATATAAGAAACTTCTATAGGCTCGTTATGTGTTATAACTTCTCTATAAGGGCTTTCTATGATTTGCCCCTTTAGAGTATGATCAATTTCTGAATATCTCATGTTAACTCTTCCTCCCTATCACCTCTGTAAACAATCGACATTATAATCCAACAATGCACTACGATCAACTTAACAGTTAATTAGAAACATTAAGATATTATGTCGGTTGTATTGTGTCAATCTATATAACGATTGCTTTCTCCCATAATATTCAAATGTTTCCAGTAAAATTGGAATCAATTACATTTTGCACAATATTCACTAAGATTTGGACAATTATTCCAATTGTATTTATTTTTTCATTAATTATGAAAATAATAATTGATTTTCCTGAAACGAAATGATACTATAGGCAAAGTGTGCCAATAACAATTTTTGATATTAGAAAGGAAACTAATTATTATGTCAACGCAACTCGAAAAAAACAACATTGCCAATCCTGCTCCACTTGGACTCTTAGGTTTTGGTATGACAACATGCTTATTGAATATACATAATGCAGGATTTATTCCGCTTTCCATCGTGATTATTGCAATGGGCTTTGCATTAGGTGGTGCTGCGCAGATCATTGCCGGAATCATGGAATTCCATAAAGGAAATACCTTTGGTGCAACTGCTTTCACTGCATATGGTTTCTTCTGGTGGTCTTTGATATTGATCTGGATTAATCCGTTTCAAGGGATAGAAGCTGCCGATGCGAATAGTATGGGATTTTATTTAGGACTCTGGTGTGTATTTACACTCTTTATGTTTATAGGAACCTTGAAGCATAACGTGGCTTCCCAAGTGGTATTCGGTTCCCTCACAATTTTATTCCTGCTTCTCTCGCTTGCCAACTTTACCGGGTCTGAAACCATTCATACCATAGCAGGATATATCGGTATCTTCTGCGGTGCCTCAGCAATCTATAATGCCATGGGCCAGATCTTAAATCAGGAATTTGGAAAAACAATAATTAAGCTGTAATCATTCAATTTAACGATGATGTCATAGATTTAGATCATCTCTCGCTCTTCAAATCCCTTATTTATAAGGGATTTTTTATTTATAACAAGATGAACTATCGATCAATTCAGCTTATCCTGAATAAAAACATATTCCCATAACAAAAGATATGTGTTAAATTACTTATATCAATCATTCGTATTGTCTGATTATTGCAATCCTGGCTTTCACATCGCAGAGAAGAGCATATATAATAACGAAATACAATCAGAAGGATAAGACATGTATAATAATGAATAGGAAGGGGGACTATGGGATGACAACTTATATCGCGCTCTTACGAGGTATCAATGTCGGAGGAAAGAATATAATTAAGATGGCTCTGTTAAAGCAGGTATTCGAAACAATCGGACTTCTTGAAGTAAACACATATATTCAAAGTGGCAATGTATTATTTAAATCAGAGGAAGCTGAGGACCTCCTGCAAAAAAGAATTGAGCAAGAGATCGAGAAAGCCTTTGGTTTTGCTGTAAATGTTGTCTTAAGAACATCTTCGGAACTAGAACACATTATTATGAATTGTCCCTTCTCTGAAGAGGAAGTATCGGCAGCAGAAGCATCATCAGATTCTGAAAGTCTATATGTTTCACTATTAACCCTTGCTCCACCACAAGGAAAGGTGGAAGCCTTAAGTCTTTACAAAAGTGAAGACGAATTGTATAAAATCATAGGACGAGAAGTCTATCTTCTATTCCATCAAAGTATACGAGATTCAAAACTAGCGAATAAACTTCAGAAGTTGGATGCATCCGCTACGGTAAGAAATTGGAAGACATTAAGTAAGCTGCTTGAATTGTCAAAAGCTATGGATACATGAAACTGGCGAATACACAAATTTAAAAATAAGTATTGACAGCTCTCACTTCTCATGTTATGATGAATAAGTTATTGTAGATGTAAGTTTTGATTCACATATTTTTGTAAATCATTAACACGTTGATGATTTGCAAAAATATGTGATTTTTTATTTTCACCGAAAATTTCAAATAATATTATTAGGAGGTATCTTTCATGAATAAAGGTACAGTAAAATGGTTTAACGCACAAAAGGGATTTGGATTTATTACTAACAGCGAAACTGGCGAAGATGTATTCGTACATTTCTCCGGAATTGCTTCTGAAGGCTTTAAGTCTTTAGAAGACAATCAGAATGTAACTTTTGAAATTACTAAGGGCGCTCGTGGTCTTCAGGCTGTTAATGTAGTAGTAGCTTAATACCATCGCGTAAAGAAGTATTAAATATAATTATTATCTGACTGCTAAGTCAGATTGAATATTAGTTTAATCACCTAAAAAGGATTGAATTCTGTATTGCACAGAATTCAATCCTTTTTCGTTTATGCGCAAGCGCACGCGAACATAAAAAGCTCGCAAAACATGCTTCTTTGATTTATAAATCTTCTATCTCAACAGCAACTGCTACTGTTTCAACAGTATAGAATTATGTTAAGTTTGCAGAAGAAGAGATTATACAAACCCTTGCTGATTAAAATAAACTTAATCTTTCTGATAAACAGATAGATCGCTGACATAAGAAATGTCTATGTTTAGTCGAGTTTAAAGATGTGACAAAGATTACACCTTAAAGTTTGGCCATCAGGGGAATATGGATGATTGGCTTATTATTAAGAAAATTGATGATGTTATTGTAGACAAGTATTCCTTATAAGAAACATATGTTAGTTATGCTCTCGCCTCGCCAAACAACTCAATCGAAATTCCAGATACTGCGATATCTCCATGACCACCAATTAAGGTAATCGTATTTGTTCTTCCTTGTTCTAATCGAACTGTAAGGTAGGTGATACCGTCATCCATCCCTTCCCCGCTATCTCCTATCAAATTGATTAGGGAATACTCCTTCGCATTCACTTTAATACTTAGTTTCGCAAGCTTCTCTTTTGTCGTATAGTATATTTTCAGGGTTGCTCGTCCTCCCTTACCTCCATTCACCCTCGTAAATTGGCAATAGGACCCTTCCTTCATCAGCTGCTTAATCACAGACCTCTCTTCTCTTTCCTTGGTAATATCCAGTACTGAACCTCCGCCAAGGTTAGCTTCGCTAGCATCATACCTTTCAAAAATAGTTTCATCCTTTTTTAATTCACCAACCGCTTTAACACCTTGTCTGGTTTGTTCTACCGGCTTTATTGTGCCATTCTCATTGAAATAAAGATAATCAATACATACGGTTCTTAAATTTCCTTGATTTGAGATAGATTGATCATGATAAAACACATACCATTGTCCCTTATATTCAACAACCGAACCATGCGTAGTATCACAGCCGGTCGGCTCTAAGAATATCCCCTGATATATCCAAGGTCCTAAGGGCTGATCACTGATCGCATATTTCATCCGGTTTGCCCCCTGATTATTATCCGCATATGTCAGATAATAAATGCCATTTCTCTTAAAAACCCAGGTAGCCTCATGAAAATCCTCCAGCCCTTCCATATTCATCATGCCGGACTTTAAGGATACCATGTCTTCCTTTAATTCTCCTCCCTGGCATACTGTACCACCGCCATAATATAGATAGTTGCGTCCATCCTCATCAACAAAAACACAGGGGTCAATCATCGCAAAGCCGCCCAACCCTTCGATATAACCTTGATCCACAAAATCAGACGCAGGTTTCTTACTGGTAGCCACGCCTACTTTCCAGGTATCATTCCATTCACCTGTCGGATGAGGATAATAAAAATAATAGGTTCCATTCTTATAAGCACAATCCGGCGCCCACATGAAACCACCCTCCGGACGGCCCCAGGTAACCTCCTCTGAACTTAAGATTTCACCTTCATCCACCCAATTCACCATATTCTCTGATGAGAAAACATGGTAATGATCCATAAGATCACACCCTCTCGGTGGATCCATATCATGAGATGAATAAATATATATTTTGCCATCCTCCCAAACATGAGCGGATGGATCCGCAGTAAAAATATTTGTAATAACCGGATTTTTCGAATACATTACTTAACCTCCTGTAATTATTGTTTCAGCATTTGATACGAATGTCTGGCTCTTCTGTGTCTTCTTAATTTATTGTAATCTTTTCACTTAACCGGATATCTTCACTTGAGGCTCCAACCATAATTGAGAAATCTCCCGGTTCCACGACCCATTGTAAATTTCGGTTTAGCAGCTTAAAGCTATCAAAGTCTAGTGACAAGGTTACGATTTTGCTTTCTCCAGGCAATAATTTAACGCGGTCAAAGGCTTTCAACAGTTTTAAAGGAGTAACAATGGAACTTTGAAGATCCTGTAGGTAGAGCTGTACCACTTCCTCAGCCTCCATAGTCCCTAGATTTTTCACTTCCAGTGTCACTTTATATTCATATCTGGTCTTATAATCTTCCTGTTTCACCCTATATTCATAACCGCGCATATGATCTTCTTGATTCATAATCTCTAAATTCGTATATTCAAAGTCACAATAGCTTAATCCATGCCCAAAGGAAAATAAGGGTTTTCTGGTTCCCTCTAGATACTCCGTACTTCCACCGGGAAGCATGGAATAATAGCAAGGCACCTGACCGATATCTTTCGGGAAAGAAATCGGAAGCTTACCGGAAGGACTAACTTCACCAAATAACACATCAGCGATAGCTAAAGCACCTCTCTCCCCGCCAAACCAAGCAACCAAAATACTATCCATCTGCTCTGCTTCATAGCTTAAATCTACCGGTTTACCATTCTCCAAAACCAAAATAGTCGGCTTGTTCAGAGCGCATACCTGTTTGATAAGCTCTCTCTGCTTTCCGTATAATTGAAGTTCCGAACGGTCCATACCCTCGCCGCTGGTCACCTTATCATCACCGCAAACCAGAACAACGACATCGGCCATTTTTGCAGCCATTACTGCACCTTCTAATGAATCCTCATGAAAATCCATGCTTAAGGTGACATTGTTACCATTCACATCGCAGACATATTCCACTACCAGTGTATGCTCTGCACCATCTACGAAGGAAAAGGCACATTGAGGCAGCTTTTTCTTATTCTTACCCACACTGTCTATCACACAATTCCCATCAATATAGACTCTGACACTATCTTCTGTTGTAAATACTAATTTTCCATTGATCACATTTGCATTTGTGAAGTCATGTGTATTAATTTTTAATAATGCTGTCATTCGAACAGAATATCCTGTAAATTCTAGATCACGATGGGGTTTCGCTAAAATCCAGTTGAAGTTAATGGAATTCATTTGGTTACTACCGATCGGATCACCATCAAAATTAGGGTTATTATAATATTCCATATGAACCCCGTCTGCATACCAATTCTTTGGAACGAGGGCAATATCCCAATCCGAGATGGAGCAGCCATCGTGCTGAAGTACCTTAGTATTCGGGCCTACTTTCCTTTTAATCACATCAGTTAACGACTCCACCTGATAACCGTGCGGCACAGAGGAGTAACTACCAATTCGCTGTTGTCCCGAGCTTGGTCCGATTAAAGCTATACTAGGGATATCCTTCTTTAACGGAAGAAGGTTGTTTTTATTCTGTAGCATTACAATCGATTCCTTAGCAACTTCATAAGTGAGATTTCTATGCTTTTCTGAACGAACTACCTCTTTGTAATTCTCTTCATTGGTATAAGGCTGTTCAAATAAACCAAGTTCAAATTTTACAAATAATATACGAAGTACTGCTTCATCGATGGTCTCCATCGTAATTCTGCCTTCTTCTACAAGTTCGATCAGGGTATCTTCCCAGTACTTATTAGGGAAATCAAAGCCCTGAACATCCAAACCGGCATTGACCGCCATACAGATGCTATCCTTACTGTCCGTTGTCATATAATGAGAGGTTTTTAGTCTATTAATTGCACCGAAGTCTGCTCGAACATATCCCTTCATCCCATAGCGCTCCTTCAGAATGGTTCTCAGATAATAATCTGAGGCAATCACTGCTTCTCCATCAATGCAGTTATAAGATGCCATGGCGTTATAGGCTCCGGCAGCTTTGATTCCAGCTTCAAATACCGGAAGATAGGAAGTCTCTATTTCTCTGGTTCCAACTCTTGCGGGGGAGCAATTAGTTCCTCCCTCCGGAATACCATGAACACAGTAGTGCTTCGGTTCACAAACGATCTTATCCGGCTGGCTGATATCCTCTCCCTGTTCTCCGGTTATGATTGCATATGCCATCTTGGAGGATAGATAGGTATCTTCACCAAAGGTTTCCTCCACCCTCCCCCAGCGGGGCTCTCTCGCCAAATCAAGGTTTGGCGCCAGAATTTCATGGATACCAAGACTTCTTGTCTCTGCAGCTATTGCTGCTCCTACTTCCTTTGTTAACTCCGGATGAAAGGTTGCACCCATATTAATTGGCATGGGAAATACCGTGGCACCGGGATATGATATGCCATGAAGTGCCTCACCGGTAAAAATGCAGGGTATTCCAAGTCTAGTTTCTTCTACCATATAACGTTGTAATTTATTTAGTACGGTTGGGGAGCTGTAAACATCATGTACAAACCCCATACCTTTTTTGCCGATATTATTTTCAACTTTGTCCCAATAGAAATCCGAATTCTCATCTACGGAACAAAAATGAGCCTCATGAACCTTTGTTGCTAGCTCCACACCACGGATCATATCCATCTGGGCAACCTTTTCTTCCAAGGTCATTAAGTTCAAAAGCTCCTGTGCCCGCTCTGTGGAGGATAAGGAAGTATCCTTATATTTCATAATTTATTCTCCTTCTCTGTATAATTTCTGTAATTTTAACTCAACTCGTAAAAATCTGATGTATCATCTCTTTTACTTAAATAGCTTTCGATCCTTTAGTCTTTCTGTTAAAAGAAGCATTTACTTACCTTATCTACTGGATTTGCACCAGACGATAAAAATCACCTTTCTTATTTACCAACTCTTCATATGTTCCTAGCTCTTTGCAAACTCCATCGCCAATGACTGCAATACGTTCAGCATTACGGATCGTTGAAAGTCTATGCGCAACGATAAAAGTGGTACGACCTTTCGATAAATTCTGTATTGCTTCCTGTACCATCCGTTCTGAGGCACTGTCCAGAGCAGAAGTAGCCTCATCCAGTAAGATAACACTTGGGTTCCTCATTAATGCTCTGGCAATGGATATTCGTTGCCGTTGACCGCCGGACAATTTTCCACCATGCTCACCAATCATAGTATCCAGTCCCTCCGGTAGTTCCTTAACCAAATCTCCTAAATTAGCTGCCTTAATCACTTCTTCTAATCTCTTATCATCTACATCCGGGAGACCATAGGTAATATTTTGGCGAATAGTTCCTGAGAATAATATAACATTCTGAGGTACCACTGCCAAATGCTTCCGAAAGGAATTCATATCAATTCCGGAAAGATCCAAACCATCCAAATAGATCTTACCACCACTAGGCTTTAAAAATCCAATAATCAGATTCAGTATTGTTGATTTACCTGCACCGGATTCACCTACAAACGCTATGGTTTCTCCTTGTCGTACCTCCAGGTTGATATCCTTTAAAATCGGCTTATGGCTATCCTTATATTCAAATCTTACATGATCAAATCGAAAGGAGCCACCCACCTGCTTCACCTTCGTCTTATTGCGATAATCCTCTACATCGTGGGCTAATAGTATCTCACCAACAGATCGAACGGATTCCACACCTCTCGCCAATGTTGGCAATAAAGTGATTAAGCTGGAGACCTCTGTGATGATGGCAGTGAAATAGGTTTGATAAAGAATAATTTCTCCGACGGTTATTTTTTGAATATAAGCAAGATATCCGGTAAAGACCAGACACAGAATTTTAAAGAACTGGAAAACAGCCCAGTTAGAAGCACCGAAGATGGAATGCACCATATCTAACCGATATCCCTTTTCTGCCACACTGTTTAACTGTCCCTCCATCTTTTTAACTTCTTCTTTCTGAAGACCGTGGGCTCTGGTTACAGGAATCAATTCCACCATCTCAAATACTCTGGCACTGGTGGTTTCCATTTCCTTGCGAAACTGAGCATTGCTGCTTCCGATTTTCTTACGAAAGCTAACAATTAAAAGTGCTGACACCGGAATGCTTAAGATAAAAAAGAGAAACACAGTTAAGCTTTTCATTGCTGTGACCGTAAAGGCGACCAATAGATTTAGGACAATAGATAAGACTCCGACAAATAGTTGCCCGGAGAGCATTTCGATCGCTTCTACATCTCGCATAATTTTTGATTGAATGCGACCTGATTCCATCTCCTTGTGATAGGATATGGATAATTGTTGTAATTTTCTCACTAAAGTACCACGCAATCCAGATTCAACGAATCGAATTGCGCGGCTGAAATATTTCGTATGAAGATAATGCATTGGGATATTCTCCACAAGAAAGAATATCATCACTGCAGCATTGATATAAAGTTCACTCAGCTTATGCTCCGAGGGCGATGTAGCAATATTTATGATATTTGCTGTGACGATAGGTAATACCCATACAGGCATTACCTTAATCACATAAAAGATTGCGGACCATAATAATTTTGTATAATACCCTTTATATAAGCCTACTAATATTTTGATCGGTCTATTATTATTTTTTTCATAACTGGCTAAAAACGGATTTTCATTCCTTTGATTGTCCATGAATGTCCTCCTAAAAGTGCTTTTATACTTTAGACTTCTAACCCCAAGGTAAATATTTCATAAGGTTTTATTAAAACATGTAGGTTACCCTGCGCATCCACGGACAATTCCTGAAGCATTTCTTCAATCACATTGCTACGATAAGCAGTTGTAAAGGTGCTCATACCTGTCACCGAGAGCTCTTGTTCCACTCCTGTAGCGTTGATAAAACGGACAATTCTGTGATTTGAATTATGTTTATTCTTCAATGCAGTGAGATATATGCCCTTACCCTTCCACTCGAAATAGGATTTTTCTAACGGTAATGATCCGTTCTGCACACCAATCTGCTTTGTTAGCATTGGCATCTGGAATTGATATGCTTCTACGACCGGATCAATTTCCTCAGACACAGGGGAATAAGGTATTAATTCAAAGCCTACGGACGATTTTCCAAGACATTGTGCACCAGGAGTCGGGAATACCCCCCAATCACCCATCTCTCCAACGGACCGAAGTAGTGTAACTGCGATGGCGTTGTTTTCCTCCGGTAGTAATTCATATTCATACAATCCAAAGTTAGCGATGACCAATCCATTTTTATCATCTTCAATTCCTGCAAAGCATTGCTGATGCTCACATCCACTGGGATTTTTCCAGGTATCCGCATGATGGTTTGGTCTCTTTACGATTTCGAAGGAGGAATCAGCAAAATGGCTGGCTGTTATAATACCGGTAGGAATGATTACTCTAAGTCGGTGATCCTTCATCCGGTTTTCAAATTCTGTTCTTACTTTAATTCCTCGACCTTCTTTTTCCAGCGTCAGATACGTTGTAATAGTCAGTGTTTGAAGGGCTTCACTTCGCTTTGCTTTTCTTAGCCTGAAATCCGTCATTCTGTTGCGTTCTTGTTCCAAAATCTCATCCGCGCTTACTGGAATTAACATATTCTGAACAATTTGATAAGTAGCTTGATATTCTTCATCCTCGATTACCTCATAGCTGCAGCCTGCATCTTTCGATAGAATTGCAACATCTCCATTGGGTTGACGATAAATATATTCATTGCCAATATCACCGGTATCCTCATAATAGCAGATACCCTCATACTGCTTTTGATTTGCTTTATGTAATAAATTAATCGTTCCATTTTTGTTAATTGTAACCTTGAGATGTTTATTTTCCATACCCTCAGAGATTATTAATGATTTAGCTGCTTTATATGGTTGTTCAGAGAATTCTTCTGAAGCCTCCGGCATTAATGCATACACTTTATATCCCATGGAAGGCACTGACTCAGATTCAAAGGTAACCTTAACATGTCTTGCCATGTAAGGCTGTCTGAACTTATCGTCCGGAAGATCATAGCCAAACCTTACTCCCATATCAGTGAGCTTACAAGAAATTCGGTTTCCTTGTGAATCATTTAAGGCAAGGTTCTTGAATGAGATATTTTTCATCTTATCATGAGCCACCGGCAACGGATCCGTATAATTTCTCTCGAGATCAACCAGTACGCTTACGACCCCACTTCGTTCCCATCCACTGGTGTTATATACGATGAATGGATATGCTTCTTTTCCTATAAAGCTAGAGGTATCAATATGACTACCAATGGTATCCATACTGAGTGTCATTAATTCATGACTAACCTGAAGGCTCTTATTGTATCGGGTCACCATTTCATCATGCACTTCATCTACACTACAACCGCAGATGCTGTCATGAGGATGATTTTGCATCAGGGTCTTCCATGCATATTTTAATACCGCATGAGGATAGTCTGCTCCGCCTTCGGCTGCAAATGCCGCTAGCGGTTCCGTTAAATTGGTCAGCGCTACTTCATTCTCCCGATTAAGCTGCTTTAAGTAAATACGTGAGGAGGTGGTGTTGACTAATGTGGTCCAACCATCCGTTGACTGGCTGGTCAATTCTCCGGTAACCGTGGAAAGCATATTGTTCTGAGAGGCTTTTACTCCCTCAATATAATCTATAAAGTTAGAATGTCTGAATTCATATTCCGGATACAGACGGTTTGCTACCTCGATTGCCTGCGCGATATCCTTTTGTACCGGTTGATGATCACAACCATTCATTAATAACAGATGGTCCGTGGAAGCATATCGAAGCACATCCGAAAGCTTTTGATCCCAGTATGCCTTAGCTGCTTTTTCCTCCACCGGAATTTCCGATCCATTGTTATACCAGTTCGCAAATAAGATCCCCAGTAAGCCGCTTCCATCCGGCGACTGCCAATTCATCTCCGAAAACTGTGATTCATAATCACCGGTTTCTATCATCTCATTATTAAAGCCGATTGGCTTCACACCACGACCAAAAATGACAGCTTCCATACCAGCCTGCTTGAGCAGCTGAGGCATCTGTCCTGCATTACCGAATGCATCAGGGAAATAGCCGATCTTACATACTTTTCCGTATTTCTTTGATTCCTCTATACCAACAAGAAGATTTCTTACGCATGATTCCGGACTGGTTAAAAACTCATCCTGGAGAATATACCAAGGTCCTACAAGAAATCTATCCTCGACTACTTTTCGTTTTAATTGTTCAAAATTTTCCGGTTTGATTTCCAGATAATCATCGATTACGATGGTCTGTCCGTCTAAATGGAAGCTTTCAAAGCCTTCCTTACGTTCAAATAGCTCTATGCAGTCATCCACCA
>JAQZBA010000418.1 GCA_029239365.1 Herbinix sp.
CCTGTGCCAGTGATCCACAGTCTTTGGACGCTATTATCGATAACGAAGCCAAGATAGCTATCGTGGACGGAACCTCTCCACACACCTTAGATCCGAATTATCCCGGGGCCTATGAAACTCTTATTCATCTAGGAGATGCATGGGATCAGAATTACCTTCAGAAAAATAAGCAAACTATAATCGATCTAAGCAATGTAATATCCAGATGTCACACAATGGCAACCTCCTGTATTACCTCTGCAGCTACATTATTAGACAGTAACCGAGCGATGGCCTTGGAATATATCAACCTTAGTGCTATTGAAGAATCCGTACAGCAATTGATTGATGAATTAAAAGATTCGCCACATGGTCCGGAGCGAAAAAGGCTTCTTAGTGCTGTATCCGTTCGCCGAATGGTCTTTTTTGATGAAAGCTTAATGTCCTTATGTCCGAAACTCTATGTGATTTCAGATGACTGGGGAGCAGCTTCTGACACCTTATTATCCATACTTCGGGAAAGAGCAGTCTCAATGAAGCTTGATGTTATGACCTGCTACTGCTCCATTCAAAATCCTGATAAAATCGATCATCTCATATTTCCATCTGCAGGAATTGGAGTAACAACTTCGAATTATTTCCATGCAACAGCCTGCAGAAACTGTATACCGGTGAATGGTTTAATGAAGCCAGTTGAACCTGCAGAATTTGCTGCTATGATGAATCATTTATCCGTTGCCCAGTATTTAATCGGAACAGCAGCCAACCATATTGCAAGAGCTAAACAGCTTCATGATGAGCTGGAAAACTTTTATATTACAGCTATGGACTTTACTAAGATAGATTCCGTATATGATAAGATTGTTCATGACATTCTGAAAGAAGATTAACAAATAATGCGGAGCTTTCTAGATTTAATTGACCGCATGTTCGGGTTCACGTTAGCAAGGCAAGTGTGGTCCAGCTTCGTTTGACACACCGCATAAAAAAAGACAGAGGATACTTTATGGTATTCCCTGTCTTTCATTTATCATTAATTGAAAGTCTATTCGTTAATATCGTAATAATAAGTCTTATCATAATCACCACAGAATTCGACGGCCATCGTCCTCTTCGTAAGGTTATATACTACAGACAACTGGGCTTCTCCAGGGACAACATTTTCTTCTAATAGCTCCAAGGCTGCTTCTATTGAAAGGATACCGCCAGCCTGCGATAATGATTTTTCAAACTCCGCATATCGTTCGGAACTATAGCCTTTCAGATTTTCGTTATCATATAATACAAAGTTGGTTGCAATCTGATATTCCTCCTGATTTTCGATTACCTTCATGCTACCGTTAATATATTCAACAATGACTGAATTACCGTCGAAATCGGCAATCATATAATGCGTTGGATAACGCTCTTCCATCTTAACATTATATTGCGAGAGTAGGTCAATAGCTTCTTTGACATTCTTTGCTTTGCCCAGAATCACCCTGTTTACGGCAAGATCATGTAGGGTGGTTTTACTACTATCAATTGCTGAGCTAGATTCACATAAAATAGGGCAAACCAAGTTATGATTTGCCCTTCGATAATTACAATATATCTTTATTTATGCTTCAAGTTTCTTTTTCCGGAATAAGCGAAATTTTCACTAGACTTGTCCCTTTTTTGTCTGTAAGCGTGGCTCTTCCTAGCCCTCCGATAAAATTGCTTTGATCCGGTGAATCAGCACGTCGATTGCTACATCATTCATACCGCCTCTTGGGATGATAATATCGGAATACTTCTTATAGGGTTCTACAAATTGTTCATGCATCGGCTTGACCGTATTAATATACTGTGTGATCACCGATTCCAAACTTCTTCCGCGTTCATTTACATCTCTTATAATACGCCGGATTAATCTTTCATCTGCATCCGTATCCACAAAGATCTTAATATCCATAAGGTCCCGTAGCTCTGCATTCTCAAATATTAAAAAGCCTTCCAAAATGATTACCTTCGCTGGGTTTACCCGGACAGTATCAGCAAGTCTCGTATTCTCAGTATAAGAATAATCCGGTCGTTCAATAGCTTGAAATTGCTTCAACACTTTTATGTCGTTAATTAGCCTCTTCGTATCAAACGCATTTGGATGATCATAGTTTATCTTAGTCCTTTCTTCAAAGGACAAATCATCATAAGGATTATAATAAAAATCATGACTTATTAGTTCTACGCTATCCTTGAATTCTTCTTTTATCCGATTTGCAACCGTAGTTTTTCCGGAAGCAGAACCTCCCGATACTCCAATCACTATAACATCTTTCATATGATACCTCCGTAAATTTTAATCTTAATGTAATCAGTTAGTTCATCCTTCCTTCTTAACCAATTCTCTCTTGATAATACCATATTATAAGAATCAATCATTTCACCTTCAAATTCAAGATCATCTTTCTCAATATAATCCAGCAAAAAACCAACTTTCTCATAGACTCTCTGTGCTCTTGGATTAAAGGCATATACCCCCAAGGTAAGCTGTCTTAAATCCGTATTTTGAAAGATATAATCGACGATCAGTATTGTTGCCTCCGATCCGAAGCCTAGGTCTCTCCCCTTCGGACCAATCAGTATCCGGTAATTCATACTGTGTTTTTCTTCCTCATATTCGTTGATTACTGCTTCACCGACCACCAAATTTCTCTGTTTATCCACGATTGCAAGGTCCAATCGATCCGTTTGTTCATTCCTGGTGTTGTACCAATGATATACAAGCTCTTTATCAAAAACAGAGGTACTTCCGGTAAGTTTTAACACCTCAGGATCCTTCAAGCACTCCTCCATGGCTACTATATCATCTGCCTGAAAGGGGCGAAGAATAACTTTACTTCCTTGCAGTACAGGTTTATATTTCAAATTGATCATTGCTTCCCTCTTTTCTTAAGTAGTTATGTACAACACATCTATTATAAATACAAACCTTTATGATATCAAGGGTTCCTGATAAACCTATGAAATAATTTATTTTACGAGT
>JAQZBA010000064.1 GCA_029239365.1 Herbinix sp.
TATGACAAACTGAAACTAGATATCACATATATTGAGAGCTATTCCTTTTGGCTGGATATTAAGCTGATACTATTAACTGTTAAAACCATCTTTCAACGAGAGAGGACAGTCGGTATTTCTGAAGGGCAAATCACGGCGCAGCAGTTAAATAACACAATAGGAGAACTAGCAAGTGCTCTTGAAATTGATTTATATGATGATGAAATAAAATTATAATGGATACATTGATTATCTATCACATAATTTTAGATAATTCTAAATCAGGAGGATATTATGAAGGGGATTATACTCGCCGGAGGCTCAGGCACAAGACTTTATCCATTAACAATGGTAACCTCAAAGCAGTTGTTACCGGTATATGATAAACCAATGATATATTATCCATTGTCCACTTTGATGTTGGCTGGAATTAAGGATATACTTATAATCTCAACACCTCATGATTTGCCGAACTTTAAGCGACTTCTTGGTGATGGTTCAGGTTTTGGAATACAATTATCCTATGCAGAGCAGCCATCTCCCGACGGACTCGCCCAGGCTTTCATCATAGGTGAAGAATTTATTGCTGGTGACGCATGTGCTATGGTGCTTGGTGATAATATTTTCTATGGCAACGGACTAACAAAACATCTAAAAGAAGCTGCAGATAAAAAGCAAGGAGCAACCATCTTCGGATATTATGTAGAGGATCCGGAGCGATTCGGTATTGTTGAATTTGATTCGAATGGTAAAGCAATCTCGATTGAAGAAAAGCCGAAAGAACCAAAATCGAATTATTGTGTAACCGGATTATATTTCTATGATAATAGGGTATGTGAGCTAGCTAAGCAGGTGAAGCCTTCAAAGCGTGGTGAACTCGAGATCACAGACTTGAATCGTATGTACCTCGAAGCAGACACACTCAAGGTAGTGACGCTGGGTAGAGGTTATGCATGGTTGGATACCGGAACCATGGATGCCTTAAGCGAGGCTTCGGAATTTGTTAAAGTGATTGAGAAGAGACAAGGCATCAAGATAGCTGCAATTGAAGAGATTGCTTTTGTTAACGGATGGATCAGCAAAGATAAGCTGCTTGAAGCAGCAGAGCATTACGGGAAATCTAATTATGGTCAGCATTTACGGAAGGTGTCAGAAGGAAAGTTTCTATATTAAATGTTGTATGGATTATGATACCCGTACATAGTATGATAATCTTGAAGAAGGAAGGTATTAGTTAATAGTATCTTCCTTAAATTCTATATAATATAATAATCATACAGGATATATTAGGTAGGAGATAAGTTTCAGGATTTAACAATAATTGTTAATTGTATTGAAAATAAATTTCTAGATTTGAAAATAATTTTAATTATATCGATGATAATTTTCAAGATCTAACAATAATTATTAATTGAATCGAAGATAAGTTTTAAAATTTTAAAATAATTATTATAGGAGTATAGCATGAATATAATAGCCACAGACTTAAAAGATGTCTATATCTTAGAACCGCGGGTCTTCGGAGACCACCGGGGATGGTTTTTAGAAAGTTGGTCAGAGCGTACCATGCAAGAGAAGGGATTGTATTATAACTTTATTCAAGATAATCATTCTTATTCTTCATTAAAGGGAACCCTTCGCGGTTTACATTGTCAGCATGGAGAAGCTGCTCAGGCGAAGCTGGTTCGCTGTACGAGAGGTGCCGTTATGGATTTTGTGGTTGACATACGTAAGGGTTCACCGACCTATAAGCAGTGGATTGCAGTGGAGTTATCGGCTGATAATTTCCGTCAGCTACTGATCCCTAAAGGGTTCCTCCATGGGTTCTTAACCTTGACTGATGATGTAGAATTCTTATATAAGGCAGACAATTTCTATGATAAAGAGGAAGACCGGACTATAATATGGAATGACCCGGAGCTTGGCGTAGTCTGGGGAATTGATGATCCAATTGTATCAGAGAAAGATTCAGAAGCTCCTGGTTATCTCGAGAGTGATCTGAATTTTATATATCAGGAGATTGGACATAATCTTAAGAATAATAATCAATAGATTTGGAGGCAACTTATGAAGAAGATTCTATTTGTCTTTAATCCGATGGCCGGTAGGGGCAGAATCAAAAGCAGACTATTCGATATAGTAGATACTTTTGTAAGATGTGGCTATAAAGTGTTGGTTTTTCCTACTCAGAAGAAAGGCGATGCGGCATCTATCATTGCAAATGAACAAGAGCATTATGACCTGTTGGTATGTGCAGGTGGTGACGGTACTCTCAATGAGGCTGTTTCCGGAATGATGCAATCGGGCAACAGAGTCCCGATCGGCTTAATACCTGTCGGTTCCATGAATGATGTAGGACATAGTTTTAAGATTAGCCGCAATATTATGAATGCTGTAAGAGATGTGATCACCGGCAGACCATACTCCATGGATATTGGCAAAATGAATGACCAGTATTTCATCTATGTCGCTGCTTTTGGAGCCTTTACGGACATCTCTTATACCACCTCCCAGAAGAATAAGAATGTTATTGGTAATCTGGCTTATTATCTCGAAGGAATTAAGAAGCTTTCCGATCTTAAGCCAAAGCTGGTGAAGATAGAATATGAGGACAAGGTGATTGAAGAAGAGTTCTTGATCGGCTTGGTAACCAATTCCTTATATATTGGTGGTTTCAAGAACCTTAATTATGATAAAACAAGCCTTTGCGATGGATTATTCGAACTTCTACTTGTGAAGATGCCAAAGAATATCCTGGAGTTAGAGATGATTATCAGTTCCTTAATCAACTACAAAATCAATGAAAATTTGATGTATTATATCCAAACTCCGAGTGTAATCATCTCTTCAGAGAAAATGGACTGGACCATAGATGGTGAATTTGGAGGCGTCCATGAAAGGGTTGAGATTACGAACTACCGGAAAGCAATCAGAATAATTTCTAATTCATTGCATGAAAGACAGGATAACGGAAAGCAGGAAAGGGTAGGTTGTTGTGGTTCAAACGAAATCGGAGATAGTACAAAAAGTTAAATCAGCGATGCTGTGTATCCAGAGATTCCAATGGGAGCAAGGATGTGCAGCACAGGCGATATATGAATATGAAGGTTTAACAGACGAAGTGCTGCGTCTATGTGAAGCAGCGGTAATGCGTAGCTCCGAGGATGGTAGGGTCGGAGTTATGGAGAAAAATGAAGCGGTAGATGACCCGGCCGCAATCGGTGAGACCATAGTGCTAGCTGCAGCTGCAACAAAGCAACCCCATTTATCCATTGCAGCAACCAAGCTATATGAGTATTTAAAATACAAGGCTCCTAAGACTTCGGATGGGATATTGCATCACTTTGACGGGGATTGGGCAAAAGGACAAATCTGGGTGGATGCAAATTATATGGCACCTCCCTTCTTGTGTAGCTATGGAGATGTAGAAGAGGCCATGAAGCAACTTCGTGGTTATCGTAAATATCTTTATCATGAAGAGAAACAGTTGCTTTCCCATATCTGGGATGATAAGAATAAATGCTTTGGGCGTGCTGATTTCTGGGGTGTGGGAAATGGTTGGACAGCGGCAGGGCTTACAAGAGTAATTGCTATGCTTGGTGAGGCTCACCACGAGGACAAACAATATCTGATTACTTATTTAACTGATTTGTTGGAGGGATGTCTGAGATATCAACGTGAGGATGGTTTCTTCCACGATGTATTAGATAACCCGGACTCCTTCGTTGAAACAAATGTAGGCCAGATGCTTGCTTATTCCATCTATCGCGGCGTAAAAGCAGGATACCTAAGTGTGGATTATTTAAGCTATGCTGATAAGGCGAGAGCAGCAGCTTATTCCAAGGTTGATGAATATGGTTTTGTTAGAGGGGTCTGTAGCATGCCTATGTTTAATGCTCCGGGCGTTGCTACAGAGGGACAAGCCTTCTTCATTCTCATGGAAGCTGCGGCAAGAGACCTATATGAGTTAGTTTGATCTCAACAATACTAAATTATCTCCAAAGTTTTATCAAGTTGTTACTATAAAAAGTCGGGGTATAGAAATCTAATTATTACTGTATAATTCAGCGGTAAGGCTTGTTAAAATATTTGTCATGAAATAATAATAAAACGTAGTGAACCTACTTCATGCTTACATGAAAGTATGTAAACGGAGTGAAAGATCAGGAACACGCCTTTTGTTCCTGATATAAAAACATAGCAACCGAACTATAAGCGGAGATTGGTACATTTACTTGGAGGAACAGGTATGGAATTTAAGAAATTGGAGCAGCTTAGTGTTGTTATCCAGAAGGAAATTGATCAGGGAGAACTCTCAGGAGCGGCCATTCGAGTGATTCATAATAATGAGACCTTATATCAGGACGAATTAGGTTATGCGGATATGGAGAAGAAGGTCCCCACAGACAGGAATACCATTTATCGTATGTTTTCTATGACAAAGCCGGTAACAGCAGTTGCTACCATGATTCTATATGAGCGTGGGCAGCTTAACCTTTTGGCTCCGGTAGGAGATTATCTGGAGGGCTTTCAAGATCAACAGGTCTACACGGAGAAGGGCTTGATCCCGGTGGAGCGTCCTGCGACGATACAAGATTTACTCAATATGACCTCAGGAATCGCATATCCGGATGAGAGCTTTGAAGTTGGCCGTAGAATGCAAGCGGTTTTCTCAGAGGTTGAGAAGTCATATCATGAGGGCATTAACGTAGGAACCGTAGAATTTGCCAACAGGATTGGTCGTGTTCCATTGGAATTTCACCCAGGCAATCGTTGGAGATATGGCGCATCTGCTGATATCCTCGGGGCTGTGATTGAAGTAATCTCAGGCAAGAGCTTCGGACAGTTTCTGAAAGATGAGATTTTTAATCCATTAAATATGACAGATACGGATTTCTATGTTCCAAAATATAAATTAGATCGTTTCTCTAAAGCTTATGACTATAATTTTGAGACGAATGCGTTAGTACCATTTACTAACGATATGTTGGCGATCTTTGATTATCTTACCCCACCCGCTTTTGAATCCGGTGGCGCAGGCTTGGTATCAACGATGAAAGATTATTCCCGTTTTGCGCTAATGCTCGCCAATGGTGGAGTACACAACGGTGTGCGAATCCTTGGCAGAAAAACCGTGGAATATCTGTCAACGCCTCAGCTTACACCTGCTCAATCAGTAACCTTCAATTGGGATCCCCAGGCAGGATATAATTATGGTAATCTCATGAGAAGCATGGTAGATCCGGTGAAAGCGGCCAGTAATGGATCCGTAGGAGAGTTTGGATGGGATGGATGGACCGGTAATTACTTCCTGGTCGATCCCAAAGAAAATCTGGTTATGCTCTATATGATCCAGCGCTGTGGGGGAACAAATCCGACCATGTTTCGTAAGCTTCGTTCCATCATTTATGGTGCATTATAAGAATAAGGGTCTTAATTCTTCCTGGCAGATACATCAAAGCCTTGAATTGGAGAATTGAGGCTCTTTTTTTCTTGATCCATGCTTTTTTAACAATAAGTGATGCAAATTAATAACAATTTTTTATACATATACCAATTGAACTGTCTGCGTTGTTGTGGTAATATGGTAAAGTGCTACTAAGCGAAAGCCTGCCACAATGGCACAAAATTCGTAGTTGAATGATTAAAAGGAGAAGAATTTATGAAGAAGAGATTAATAAGTCTATTGTTACTGTCCCTTATGCTTTTCACTTTAACAGCGTGCCGGAAAAGTTCTGATGGAGACAATTCCTTGGAGTACATACAGGATAACAAAAAGCTGATTGTTGGTTTGGATGATACCTTTGCACCTATGGGATTTACCGATGATAATGGAGATATTATTGGATTTGATGTAGATATGGCTAGAGCTGTTAGTGAGAAGCTTGGTGTAGAATTAGTACTTCAACCCGTGGAATGGGAAGCGAAGGAGCAGGAGCTAGCAACTAAGAATATCGATTGCATCTGGAATGGTTTATCAGTTACGCCGGAGCGCAAGGAAAACATGACAATGTCAAAGTCCTATATGCTTAATGACATTTCCTTAGTGGTTAAGAGTGATAGTACAATCGCAAGTATGATCGATATGGCCGGCTTAAGACTCGCAGTACAGGGTGGGTCCTCTGCAGAAGAAGCACTGAATGAAGATACGAATAAAGCATTTCGTGAATCTTTAGGACAGATCAATCCTTTTGATAAATATGATACAGCTTTAATGGATATGGAAACAGGGAATTCAGATGCAGTTCTTATGGATACCGTAATGGCTAATTACATGATTACTAGCTTAGGCAAGGATTATAAGGTTTTAGATGAATCCTTACTTCCGGATGAATATGCAGTAGGCTTCCGTAAAGGTGATGTAGCATTATGTGAAGCAGTAGAGAAGGCATTATCTGATTTGAAAGCAGATGGAACGGTAGCGGATATCTCCACAAAATGGTTCGGTACAGATATCACTACAATAGAATAAACCTGATAAATTGATCTAAAGCCTGGGAGGTGTTTTTACTTTCCGGGTTTTTTATTTCCATTTTTTTGATTGGTTGATCATCAGCTCCTCTTATGTTTGACAGTTAATTCCTGTTAAGCTATAATTTACCTAAACTAATTAGAGTGAAAATAAAACCACTCGGGAGGTGGGTTCCATGGAGTGTAAGCAATGTGGCAGAGAATATGAGGGAAGTGCAGATTTTTGTGCTTTGTGTGAACAGCCGGAGGATTCCGGTAGTGAATTAGCAGCGTCTGTAAGCATGGATTACGAGTCAAATATGGGATTTGCTAGAGCAGAAGCACAGTTCGAGGCTTCTCAGGTAATTGTATCTTTGTCAAAATTGAAGGACTCCTATCCGAAGATTGATCAATCCACCCGGAGTGAGGTGCAACAGAAAGAATCCCATAAAAGTAAAAGTAAAAATAACACTAACGGTAGCATAGCTCATAAGCCTACAAAACGTGCAGAGAAAAAGCTGATTAAGCAGAGGCAATTAAGGCTGCAACAGGAGCTGAAGTCTCGTTTGCAAGAAGAGAAGAGCGAGACACTCAGTCAATATATGTACCAGGGATTGAATCAGAATATTGTTGAAGAGGCAGATGAGGAGACAGGAAATCATAAGAAGGATAGGAGCATAAAGCTTTCTATTCTAGGAATTGCGGCAGTAATATTGTTTGCAGTTGGCATTCTATTTTATCTGGGAAGTATGAGTGAGAAGACAGATTATTCCTTTGTCGAAAAGGATGCGATTGAAGTATTTACGGATCAAACAAGCGGCAAAACCTACGTATTCAATTCCAAAGGAGATATGTTATACAAATTAGACGGTTACCTAACCAGCAGCTATTTTACATCAGATCATACTGCAGCCATATTATATAATATGAATACAAGAGAATGCGTCTATGTGAATGCTAATACGATGTATGATTTTGCAACTACCGTTTACACCTTTGCTCTATCAGAAGACGGAAATTACGTGGTCTATTCCGTAGAAGGTGGTTTGGGAAAATATTATCTTAACCTTTATAATGTGACTACGGATACAAATACCATAATAGACAATCAGGAGAAGCAGTTTGATATGTTGAATATCTTACCGGGTGGAAAATTGATTTCTTATATCACCTATAATGTATCAACGGATTCACCACTACAGAATCTACAATCCTATATCATAAAAAACAATGGTGCACCGGAGTTAGTGAAGGATAATATTTGTGTTTTTGCCATTTCCTATGACCAGAGGTATCTTTACTATTGTGATTTCGATGAAACAGGAATAGGAGCAATCTATGTAAGACAGAACAATTCTGATACATTACTTTCACAAGGCATCAACAATACTATTTATTTTAACAAAGATTATTCTCAGATATTAATTGAGGATGATGGTAGCTATTATATTAGCATCCAGGGTGAGCCGAGACAGAAGGTGACTGATGGATTAATCAATACAATTTTGCTTCCGAACAAAGGAATGAGTTCCTTACGGGGTGGCTTCTATGTTAATTATGGGATCCAGAGCTTTCAAGAGAAATTGCTTCTCCGTAATGATAATCTGCTGCAGTATCTGGATGATGAGCTCATGGCGAGGGAGATTGGACTGGCAGGGGATACGACGGAGGGTACTCTATCCGGAGATGGGAAGAACCTATTCTATATAGACACTGTTAACCGTCTTCTGAAGGTTACCGAGGTAATGAAGCCGGGCGAGGCTAAAGTATGGGCGGAGGGAGTTACAGAATATAAGGCTTCTCCGGACTTATCAGAAGTTTATTATCTTCGCGGTCAAGATCTATACTATAAGACCGACCAGAGTGAGGAACAGCTGATCAGTAAAGATGTGAAGGATCTGAGCATGAATCACGAAGGTGATACGATTTTCTTCCTACAAAATTATCAAGGTGGGAAAGGGACTTTATTCTATAGTACGAAAGGTGCCTCTGCCAAAGCCATTGAGGGTGGGAATAATGTGATAGGTGTTAAGGAATGGAATTTTGGAGTCATCTATCAGAAGTTTGTCAATGGTTCCAATGCAGTATTCTATAATACGCAAGGGAATGAGTTCCTGTTCATTATGGATGGTCTTAATCTACTAAATGGAGATAATAAAGCGCTCAGGTAAGAGATGGAAAGATTTATGAAATCATAGCTTCCAACCAAATGTAATATATAAAATTAATAAGATTTGATTGAAATGCCTAAGATGCTGTGGTAATATGGTAAAGTGTTAGCGAAGGAAAATGTGATTCTTTATCACTAATAAGAATGATCAAGTTGATCCTTCGGATTACATTAGAAACAATACGATGACAGTGATTATTGGAGGCATTTATGATTATAGATAACGTACCTTTGGAATACCTGATTCCCAACATGCTTAAGGCGACCGGAACGACCCTGAGTATCTTCTTTTTAACCATCCTATTCTCGATTCCTCTAGGGTTTCTAGTGGCCTTAGGTAGAAGATGCCGGGTATGGTTTGTCAGTTTTCCGCTTCGCATCTATCAATTGATATTTAGAGGAACACCCCTGATGCTGCAGTTGATCTTCTTCATGTATGCACCCTTCTACATATTTGGATATAACTATGAGGATCGTATGGTGGCATGTAGCTTGGCCTTTTCAATTAATTATGCTGCTTACTTCGGTGAGATCTTCCGTGGAGGCATTGCTACCATTCCAAAGGGGCAGTACGAAGCAGCGAGAGTTCTTGGCTACACGAAGGTTCAGACCTTCCTTCGAATTGTGCTACCTCAGGTGGTAAAAAGTGTTATGCCTGCAACCGGAAATGAACTGATGACCTTGGTTAAGGATACTTCACTGGCACAGGTAATAGCTGTGGTTGAATTATTCCGTGTAGCAACGACGACACAATCCAAATATTTTTCCACGGTTCCTATCATTATTGCCGCTTTGTTTTATCTATTTATGAATACTGTAGTTGAAGTATCCTTTAAGATGGCAGAGAAGAAGCTCGATTATTATAAAAATTAGGAATGTGATCAAGACACGAAGTAGTTTGCTCCGATGATCGCGAATTGGCTTCAATCGGAGAAGGATAGAGCATTGGCAGCCTGGAGGTAATGATGTTATTAATTGCAGAAAAAATAGAGAAAAAATTCGATAAAACCGAAGTCCTTAAAGGGATTTCCATCGAGGTAAAGGAAGGCGAGGTAGTAGCTGTGATCGGTCCCTCCGGCTCGGGTAAATCCACGCTGCTTCGCTGTCTCACCCAGCTTGAGAAAATCGATAAGGGCAGAATTGAAATATGCCAAAAACTGATGGTGGATACACAAGCTAATCATGGCTATGCTGATCCGAAGGTTCTTCATGAGATTATTCTTGAGGTTGGCCTTGTATTTCAGAATTTTAATCTGTTCCCTCACTTTAGTGTCCTTCGTAATATTGTTGATGCACAGGTGAAGGTTCTTGGAATTGATAAGAAGGAAGCAACAGAGAAGGCAATGATATTACTGGACAAGATGAATCTACGAGATAAAGCCGGTGCTTATCCCTGTGAATTATCCGGTGGTCAACAGCAAAGAATAGCGATTGCTAGAGCTTTGGCACTAAATCCAAGAATTCTTTTCTTTGATGAGCCAACCTCAGCGCTGGATCCGGAATTAACCGGTGAGATTCTAAAGGTTATTCGGGCTTTGGCAGAAGAGAAGATGACATGGTAATTGTCACTCATGAGATGGCCTTTGCCAGAGATGTGGCCGACCGCATCATTTTCATGGATGAAGGCGTTATCGTTGAACAAGGAACTCCGGAGGAAGTATTCTTAAACTCTCATAATCAGAGAACCAAAGACTTTTTACAGCGTTTTAATCAAATGGGCTAGAATAGTGAATACTAAGCAAACGAAAACTGGTAGATTAAATTAGTGCTTGCAATATTTGGTTTCTTTTGCTATAATAACTATGGTGCAATATGATAAGACTAATTATGGAGTGGACGAAAGTCCACTCTTCTTATTTGCGCGAAGGCAAAGTGAGTGTTTTTGCAAGCTTGCTTGTAAAAACATGAACGCGCCCGCGAACTGCTTTACCAGTTTGCGCGAAGGCAAAACGAGTATTTTGCAAGCTTGCTTGCAGAAATATGAGCGAACCCGCGAACCGCTTTTCTGGTTTGCGCGAAGGCAAAATCGCCCGCGAATAGGAGAAGGCACTGTTAACTAAATTATTTTGTTGGAAAGTAGGGATTTGAATGGCAAAACATGAAGAATATGAGCGTAAGACAGAACAGTTACTGGAACCGATTTTGACAGCGAATCATTTTGAATTGTATGATGTTGAGTATGTAAAGGAAGGTGGAAACTGGTTTTTAAGAGCTTATATTGATAAAGAGAATGGTATCACTGTGGATGACTGTGTATTGGTTAGCAGAGCACTGAGTGATCTACTGGACCAACATGATTTTATATCAGATTCCTATGTTTTAGAAGTAAGCTCACCGGGACTTGGAAGACAACTGAAGAGAGATAAACATTTTGAGAGTAGTCTTGGGGAAGAGGTTGAGGTCAAGATCTATAAGGCTGTGAATAAGAAGAAGGAATTTGTAGGATTATTGAAAGCCTTCGATGCAGCTACGATTACATTAGAGTTTGAGGATGGCACGACAATGGACATCCCAAGAGCTGATATAGCTATGGTACGGTTAACCTTTGATTTTTAAAGGATAATATAAATTTATCTACTATTTAGGAGGGAATATCCTCCGATCAAGAAGTTTTTATTAGTTATTAATGTTGAAGGAGGATAAAAGAAAAATGGATGCGAACAGGGAACTCATTGAAGCTTTAAACCAAATTGAGAAAGAAAAGGATATCAGTAAGGATATTTTACTTGAGGCGTTGGAAAACTCGTTGGTGGCGGCATGTAAGAACAACTATGGCAGAGCGGATAATATTAAAGTTAATATTGATAGAATCACCGGAGAAGTTAATGTGTTTGCTATGAAGGAAGTAGTAGAAGAGGTTACTGACCCGATTATACAGATTAGCTTAGCTCAGGCAAAGATGAAAGACGTAAGAAAAGAAATCGGTGATATCGTTGCTATCGAAGTAACACCGAAGAACTTCGGACGTATTGCTGCTCAGAAGGCAAAGCAGGTAGTTGTTCAAAAGATCCGTGAGGAAGAAAGAAAGGTGCTATTTACCCAGTATAGCGGAAAAGAGAAGGATATCGTGACAGGTATTGTTCAACGCTACGTGGGAAATAATGTAAGCATTAATTTAGGCAAGGTGGATGCAATCTTAACAGAAAACGAGCAGGTAAGAGGCGAGATATTCAAGCCGACGGATCGTATTAAGTTATATGTATTAGAAGTAAAGGATACCACCAAAGGACCTAGAATCACAGTTTCCAGAACTCATCCGGAGTTGGTGAAGAGGTTGTTTGAAGCTGAGGTTACTGAGATCCAGGATGGAACAGTAGAGATTAAGAGCATTTCGAGAGAAGCGGGTTCCAGAACTAAGATGGCTGTATATAGCCACAATTCTGATGTTGATGCTGTTGGTGCCTGTGTTGGTATGAACGGTGCCAGAGTAAATGCAATTGTTCATGAGTTACGTAATGAGAAGATCGATATCATTAACTGGAGCAATGATCCTGCGAAGCTGATTGAAAATGCATTGAGTCCTGCTAAGGTAGTATCAGTTCATGTAGAAGATCATGAGAAGAGTGCAAGAGTAATCGTTCCTGACTATCAATTATCACTTGCTATTGGTAAGGAAGGTCAGAATGCAAGACTTGCAGCGAAATTGACCGGATACAAGATTGATATCAAGAGTGAATCACAGAGTATGGGTTATTAGTGTGAATGCAGGGAGGATATAAATGGCAAAAAAATTACCGTTACGAATGTGTACCGGATGCGGTGAGATGAAGCCAAAAAGAGAGTTGATCCGTGTCCTTAAGACTCCTGAAGAGGAGATTGTGATAGATGCCACCGGTAAGAAGAACGGTAGAGGTGCATATGTTTGTTGTACCTTGGCGTGCTTGCAGAAGGCAATAAAAACAAAGGGCTTGGAACGTTCTCTCAAGGTCAACATTCCAAGGGAATTGATAGAAACATTGGAGAAGGAGATGATTTTGCTTGAATCCGGAAGAAAAGAAGGTATTTAACCTGTTTGGAATTGCAACAAAATCAAGAAAGCTTGTAAGTGGCGAATTCTCTACAGAGAAAGCAGTGAAGGAAAAGAAAGCTGCTTTGGTAATTGTAGCGGAAGACGCATCTGACAATACAAAGAAGATGTTTACCAACATGTGTACTTACTACAATGTGCCGATTTACTTTTTTGGCATAAAAGATGACTTAGGTCACGCAATGGGTAAAGAGTTTCGTGCTTCTTTAGCAGTGCTTGACAAAGGCTTGGCAGACGCAATTGATAAGCAATTGAAAATGATGCAGGATAGGAGCGGAGGTAGTAAGTATGGCGAAAATGAAGATATTCGAACTGAAGAATGAGATAAATGGACAAATAAAAGGTGCGATAGAGAGCAAAGATATTCTTGATTATCTTGAGAATAGCTTTCACGTGAAAAAGACGCATAGCAGCAACCTGGAGGATAATGAGGTACAGGTTGTAAAGAACCACTTTGTTCGTGCTGCCCAGGCTCCAACAGCGAAGCCGGCAGGAACATCTGTGCCACAGCATGCCAGTGGACAGGGAGCTTCCCAAGTGGCTAAAACTCATACTGGTCAAGCAACCGCAGGAACAAATACACCGGGACAGTCTGCTCATCCCCAAGCTCAGACTTTACAGGCACAGTCACATACGGCACATAGCCAAGTAGGACAGAAGCCTACAGTACCTGGGAACGCACGACCTATGTCTCAGGGAGACAGACCGGTGGGACAGCAGAGTACTACAAGACCTATGGGTCAGCAACAAAGTGGAACAAGACAGGGTCAGCCCAGTCAATTAAATAGTGGGCAAAGACCCGCACGAGATCAAGGTCGTCCTGGAATGGATACACAATCAGCACAACAGGGAGCAAGACCGGCAGGAGGACAAAGCGGAATGAAGCAAGGACAGCAGGGATATCAAGACCAGGGAAGTGCTGGCGGGCATGGCAGTAGCCAGGGATATCAAAGCTCTAATAATACAGGACGACCAAGTGAAAATGCACAGGGTCAAAGAGTAGTAGCACAAGGAGCAAATAGTCAACAATATACACCGAGACCCCAAGGTGAAGGTTATCAGGGCAACAGACCTCAAGGCGAAGGTTATCAGGGTAACAGACCGAGACCTCAAGGAGAAGGCTATCAAGGCAACAGACCCCAAGGCGAAGGCTATCAGGGTAATAGACCAAGACCTCAGGGTGAAGGTTATCAAGGTAACAGACCTCAGGGCGAAGGCTATCAGGGTAACAGACCGAGACCTCAGGGTGAAGGTTATCAAGGTAACAGACCCCAGGGTGAAGGTTATCAAGGTAATAGACCACAAGGCGCAGGATATCAAGGTAACAGACCTCAGGGCGAAGGCTATCAGGGTAACAGACC
>JAQZBA010000065.1 GCA_029239365.1 Herbinix sp.
CAGTAAAGCGCATTGTCATCCCACAATACACGGAATTCTCCGACGGCTTGAACGTTCGCGGATGAAATAATGGTTGGGGTGATAATTCCGGCTGTTTGCCAGACATCATCAATAATACCATCAATCACAGGAGAGCCAAACATTGCAACGGCTCGTCCATCCGAATCAAAGGGTTCTGCGGGTTTATATTCGATTATCTCCGGTGGAGCAGGTGTAGCAGTCGGTGCAACTGTGGGCGCCTGAGTTACTGTATCCGTGGTTACTTCCTTGGAATCCTTGGAACAGGCTGAAGTAGTTGCAAGTAATGCTAATAACAATAGTGCAAGATACTTTTTCACGATCTTTCCTCCCTATGTAACCTTTTTGCTTTGCAATAATATTCATTGTATTATTGAAAACTGGTATAGTAATAAATGTAAAATAATTATATCAATCACAGGTTCATAATACAAATAATTAGGATGAAATATCTCTCATAAGTGTAGGCTTATAATAAGAAGATTATAATATAGGAAGGATTATTATGTGCTGATATCATTTGCGCTTCACAACCAAAGTGTGGAGAATGCAATTGGTACAAACGAACTGAAAGAGTAAGCCTGTTGTTTATTGCGATTGTATATAGTAAATTAATATTTTCTGTTGTGTCTATTAGAGAATAATGGTAAGATAAAATTTGCTATATGGATGAAAACTGTTTCTTAATCAGGGAGGTAGAATATGGATCAAATACAGACATTATTAGATATTATGTATAATCGAAGAAGTATCCGTAGGTTTATTGAAGATAAGCCTGTTGAGGAGGATAAAATAAATCTTCTGTTGAAAGCAGCAATGGCAGCCCCATCTGCTTGTAATTTACAACCCTGGGAGTTTATCGTAGTTAATGAAGAAAACACCTTGCAATTACTTAAGGATTGTATTGGTAAGGATAATGGAAGAAATTATAACGCGACCGCTGCCTTCGTAGTATGCGGGAATACTAGATATATCCCTTGGGAAAGCACAGGCGTTATGGACTGCAGTGCAGCGATAGAGAACATCCTGCTCGCTGTTGCAGCACTAGATTTGGGTGCAGTCTGGATTGGAGACTATGATACCAAAAAGGTAAGAGAGTTGATGGATATACCGGAGCATGTAGCGGTGAATAGTTTGGTATTGCTTGGTTATCCTTCAGAGGAAAAGCAGCCAAGAACTCAATATAAGGAAGAAGCTGTCTATTGGCAAAAGTATGAACCTAATCGAGCTCATGATGAGAGAACAACTGCGATGAGGTTTTTGTAGAGATAGAAAGGACGTTATTACATGAACTATAACATGCTTGAGAAAGTGATTTGCGACACCATCAAGGAAGAACAAATCAAACTGGGGTATGAGAAGGAAACCATCCGACTGTATTATCCGATGCATTCCCTGGCACATATCCTAGAAGAAGATATTACGGATGTTGCGAAAATGGATGCGGCTCTGGCAGCCTTTGCTACTACTGTAGAGGATAAGCTGGGCAGAATTCAGCTCAGTCATAGTGGAGATCGCTATTGTGTCTTAATTCCTCCGGCAGGGGCAGCCTATGTAAATGAGAATTATGGTGATAATCCGTTTCTGCAAGCCTTTATTGATGCGGTGAGAAAACATGATTGTACTTTGGAACAGATTATGGAGGTGTTCCATGCATTTTCTGACCAGGTGGAATGTGAAAAAAGCGAATCAGATGAATTTGATTATATTATTTATTTTAAAGATAATGCTATAGACGATTACCGTTATTGTATCAAATTTGATTTAGGACATACCAGTTACCATCGTTTTTCCAAGAAGGATTTTGCATTTATGATGGACGAGGCAGGAGATAGTCAGATGTCGGTCAGTGAGGAACTGACAACCGAAGCCATACCGGATGAAGGTGAAGTTGATCTGACGAAAGAAGAGAATTATCAGCGGTATGTGAAATTAATGAAAGCAATCCGCTGCATGACTGTCTGTAACGATAAATTTGATATGTATAAAAAGGTGACCAAAAAATTTGTCGCAATGGCAGATTATAAGGATGCCGCCCAGCTTGCGGAGGAATGTAAGCTATTGGCAAAGGATACGAAGAAGAGAATCAAAAAGAAGACTTATAAATATGCTATGAGTAAGAAAAATGATGCTAAAAAATCCGAAGATTATAAAGTGGCCGCAGAGGAGTTTCGCAAAATAAGCGGTTATAAGGATTCGGATGATATGGCACTTGAGTGTGATGCTTTGAGTAACCGCATGGAAAATAGAATGATTCGAAGTCGATTGTTTGCACTTGGACTTACAATTATGGGCTTAGGCACCGTAGTAATCCTTGCCATCATCTTATATCTGAAGTAATAGGCATATGTGGTTCAATTAAACATAGTTCTATCAAACACAATAAATTATTGAAACAACAGGTCCTTACCAGTCCGAAAGGTTGGTAGGGACCTGCTGTTTATAAGCTTGTTCCTCTATTCCTCCAGTAATTTTACTCTTTTACATACACAACACACCGTACCTTGGTTCCGTCTTCGCTGGCATAGAGATAAGCTCTTCCGGGTTGCCAGGCTGTGATTGTCCCATCAGCGGAGACAGAAATAACATTCTCATTACTGGTGGACCAGGTAACAGGATTACCTGAGGACACCTTTGCTGTAAGACTTGCTGAGGTACCCATCACTAATTGAAGTTCCGATTCGTTCAGCTCAATCGTAGGCGAATTAACGATTACCTCGCAGCTGCGGGATATTCCGTCAACCGTAGCGGTGATGATGGCAGTTCCATGCTTCATTGCCGTAATCATACCGGTTTCATCAACCGTAGCTACACTTGATTTGTTTGATTTGTAGGTAGGATTAACGTTAGAAGATACAGTAGCAGAGAGCTTGGCAGTCTGACCACGGTACAATTTGACCTCAGATAGATTAAGCTTAATTGTTGGTGATTTGATTATTACAGTACAGGTTTTAGTGGTACCATCCGCTGTAGCTGTAATCCTAGACTCGCCAGGCTTGATCCCGGTGACAACACCATTTTCATCAATGGTGGCAACACTTTTTTTACTGCTTTTCCAGATCACGGTTGAGGAATTTGAGGTAGCAGCCAACAATTGATAGGTTCCTCCCCTTTCTATTGAGATTCTAGAATCGCTGATGGTTAACTTAGTCTTACTTACAGTTACCCTACAGGATGCCTCGCCATTCTTAATTTTAGCAGTGACGGTTGCTGTGCCGGCTTTCTTTGCCGTCATTTTTCCATAGGTATTCACAGCAACTATCGTAGATGAGCTGCTTTTCCAGGTGGGCATCGCTCCATTCGTGGTGATGGCTATCAGGTATAGCTCCTCACCGATATTAAGGGTTGCCTTATACTGGGAGAGAAGAACAAATTCAATTGATGCTGCTTTACTATAACAAGGATTGATTGTTGGAAATACATAGATAAGAATGAGGCATAAAAGTGTAGATAATAGATATTTTTTCAGTTGTGGCATGAGATTCTCCCTTCCTTAGAAGGAGGAAGAGATGGTTGATTAGATTACAAGCTTTCCTCCATCTTACCATAAAATAAGATTCAGAGATATTAGGCAAAACAGAAAAAAATCCAGTCGATAATATCATAAATGATAAAGCCTAGAAATAACCGGAATTTAAAATGGTAATAATGCACTATAAAAGAAAGTTTGGCCATACCCCGAAATTATCCTTTCAATGTTCGAATACTGTAATATGAAAATAGAAAGGAGATTTTAATATGAAGAGAATTTTATGTTTTATTATTACCTTAGCACTTATCACATCCACCGGAGCGGTTGCATTCGCTAAACCGGTAAAGTATCAGGAAAAGAGTCACAAGAATTATAGTGAGGATCAGGAGTTTAAATATGACGACTCCAAAGTGATCAAGTATGGCAGATACCAGTTACCGATTAATCCCATTACAAAGGGCATGGGGGCTATCGTGACCTATGACAAAACTACCGCTGTGCTTACCATTACAAAAGATACAACTACCATAGTAATTGATTTTAAGAATAAGAAAGTAACAGTGAACGGAACTGAGGATACCAAGTCCGGTATCTTTACAGCTAAGAACAGTAAAAAGATGACTGTGCTGGTTAAGTATGTCGCACAGGTACTCGGTGTAAGAGTAAAGTTTGACAAGGACAAGATTGAAGTTATTGGCTCAACACTTGATGCACCTACAAATATCAAAATTACACCGTATGGTACCAATGTTGTTGCGAATACCCTTAATAGTACCACACAGTTTATGGAGGTTACCGCTGATATTAAGCAGGGCCAGGCTACCGGTGGAAAAGCCGAGCTGTATGTGAAAACCAAACTGGTTGCCACCGACGCTGTAATTACAGCAACTAATAGTGCAATCCAATTCACTACCTCTGACCTAACTCCTACCAATGAAGAGCTAAAGGCTCTGGTACCGGAAGGTGGCGAAGTTACAATCAAGCTTTATGATGCGAGTGGCAAAGTGGTTACATCAAAAGTTGAGTTAAAGCTTAACGTTGATTATGTAGCACCTACTCTGACCTCATTTACCAGCGCAGTGTATATGCAGGAAGAAGGCAAACTTTATCTTGCAGTTACCGGTGCAGGAAACATCAAGGATGCAGTTGATGTAACAAAGCTCTTCCTATATGATGCAACACTCGCTAGAAGCTATCAGCTGACAGGTTCTAAAAATGGATCTCTTGGATTTGTAAATAGTGCAACTTCACTTAAGATATACTTAAGTGAGGCAGATCGGTTGGGATTAACCGGTTTCGGAACCTCAACCATGACTTTAACAATAGTTACAGGCGCTCTGATTACGGATACTGCTGGTAATACATCACCTGTATTAGTAGCCCCGATTACTCTTCCTGTTACTATTATCAAGTAATTAGTATGAATAATATCAGATAAGATAGTATCTTCCGAGACCGCCTTCTGTATAGAACAGGAGGCGGTTTCGGTTGGATAAAGTCCGGTGTCTTTTCTGCAGTAAGTCAAATATAAGATAGATGTCAGGAATAATAGAAGTAGTGTTGATAGAAGCAGGGTTGGACAGTAAGTAGTCCAGCCCTGCTTTGTGCTTCCACAGATAGAAGGGATAGTCGATATTCTGTTCGGGGTATGCTTGCTACGAAAATATTTCGTATAAGTACGGAAAATATGGTATAATAAGCAAAAGAAATTCATTCAACTTCTTATTATTAATATCATGCAAAAAGGAGACGAAATTATGATAATCGGGGTTCCGAAAGAGATTAAAAACAACGAAAACAGAGTTGGACTAACAACAGGTGGAGTCAGTGTGTTAGTAAAGCATGGACACGAGGTATATGTAGAGACTTCTGCCGGTGCAGGAAGCGGTTTTTCTGATGAAGAATATAGAGCAGCAGGAGCGAAATTGCTTGAGAGAAGCAGTAGTGTGTATGAGAGAGCTGAAATCATTGTTAAAGTTAAGGAACCCTTAGAAATAGAATATGATATGCTTCATCCGGGACAGACAATCTATACTTATCTTCATCTGGCACCAAATCGCCCTCTAACCGATGCACTTCTCAGAAATAAAGTTACCGGTATCGCATACGAAACAGTAGAATTAAGCAGTGGAGCCCTCCCGTTATTAGCTCCGATGAGTGAAGTGGCCGGAAGAATGTCGGTTCAGATTGGCGCCAATCTACTACAGAAATATAATGGAGGTATGGGGGTTCTCTTAGGTGGAGTTCCGGGAGTCAGACCCTCGGAGGTCGTGATCATCGGTGGAGGAGTCGTTGGTACCAATGCTGCGAAGATAGCGATAGGGATGGGGGCGAATGTAACTATTCTGGATATCAATATTCAAAGATTACGTTATCTGGATGACATCTTTGCCGGTAGAGTGCATACATTGATCTGCAATTTGTATAATGTAGCAGAGATGGTAAAACGGGCGGAGTTACTGATTGGTGCGGTTCTTGTTACAGGAGCCAGTGCACCGGTTATCGTAACAGATGAGATGGTAAGAACCATGAAGAAGGGTTCTGTCATTGTTGATGTTGCTATCGATCAAGGCGGTTCGATCGAGACCGTGGACCATGTCACGACCCATGACCATCCGACCTTTGAGAAATATGGTGTAATTCATTACAGTGTAGCTAATATGCCCGGTGCAGTACCAAGGACCTCAACCTTTGCCTTGGAAGCAGCTACCTTACCCTATCTCCTTGAGTTAGCGGATAAAGGGGTTAGAGATGCATTACTAAGTAATCCGGCATTATTGAAGGGCTTAAATACCTGTAATGGTAAGCTTACTTGCCACTCTGTAGCAGAAAGCCTACAGTTTCCTTATGAAAACGCAGTCTCAGTACTACAGGGGTTAACAATATAATTGAATCTCAATATTTAATCTCTATCATAAATCTCTATCATAAATAACAATAGTAATTTTAAGAGGAAAACTTATGAAAAAAGCGAAATCAACTAAGTCTATTGCAATCCTACAATACAATTCACCGGTGACCCTAACCTTTGTCATACTATCCTTTCTTGCCGTTTTATTGGGGTATATTACGAAGAATGCTTCGACCACTTTGTTGTTTTCTACCTATCCTTCTTCTCTTGTGGATCCATTAACGTATTTCAGATTATTCGGACATGTGCTAGGCCATGCAAATTGGAGCCATTATGCAGGTAATATGGTGTTGTTTCTGGTGCTTGGGCCATTACTTGAAGAAAAATATGGATCAAAAACGTTATTAAGAATGTTCATTATCACAGCATTAATCTCCGGATTGATCTATATGATATTCTTTCCGCAGAGTGTACTTTTGGGTGCCAGCGGAATTGTATTCATGATGATTGTTCTGTCCTCAGCAGCCGGGATGCGGGAGGGGAAGATTCCTTTGACTCTAATTCTGGTAGTCATCGTCTATCTCGGGGGAGAGATCACGGACAGTCTGGGTGTATCAGATGGTATTGCCCATATGGCCCATATCGCAGGAGGCATGTGCGGAGCTGCCTTTGGTTTTTTATGGGCGAAGCGGAAAAAATGACGCAAGGATCGTAGTTATAATCCTATCGATTAAATTAAGGATTTATTAAAATTCTGTGATTTCTTTCAGAACCATTTTACTTATAAAAAAACTATGGTATACTGATAAAATTCAAAGTAATGAAAAATGGCTCATACGAAGTAAATCGGGTAGTTGATCGTATCGCAGGAATGAGGAAAATTATGTTTGGCTATGTCAATGTATATAAGCCCGAATTAAAGATGAAGGATTTTTATAAGTACAAGGCATATTATTGCGGCTTATGTAAAACTTTAAAAGAGAAGTATGGGCGTTTTGGTCAGATGACACTTTCCTATGATATGACCTTTCTTATTCTGTTATTAACCTCTCTCTACGAGAGTGAGACGAGCAAGCTCCAGAATCGCTGTCTGGTGCACCCTGTGAAAAAACACGATACCTTAGTGAATGAGATCACAGAATATGTAGCCGACATGAATATAGCATTGACCTATCACCACCTGTTGGATGATTGGAAGGACGAGAAGAATCTCGCAGGACTAGCAGGAGCAGGAATGCTCAAGAAGCATTATAAAGAGATTAAGAAGCAATATCCAAGACAATGTAAGACAATTCAGGAAAGTCTGATGAGACTTCAGGAATGCGAAAAACAGGGGGAGACGAACCTTGATGTGGTCGCCGGGTGTTTTGGTGAGCTGATGGCTGAGCTGTTTATTTATCACGAGGATCGATGGGAAGAAAGTCTTCGCAAGATAGGTTTTTATCTTGGGAAGTATATCTACATTCTTGATGCATATGATGATATGGATAAGGATCAAAAACATGGCAGCTATAACCCACTTCTTGCTTCGAAGGAGATGAGTACCTTTGTAGAAGATTGTCGTTCTATCCTGACAATGATGATGGCTGAGTGTACCAGGGAATTTGAGAAGCTTCCGTGCCTGTTGGATATTGATATACTCCATAATATTTTATATGATGGAGTTTGGACTAAATTTGATGAAATACAAAAAGATAGAGATAAGGAAGGAACAAGAATATGATAGCTAATCCCTACAAAATACTTGAAGTATCACAGAATGCATCGAATGAGGAAATAAAAAAGGCTTATCGGGAACTTAGCCGGAAATATCATCCTGATTCCTATGCAAATAATCCACTTGCAGGTCTGGCAGAGGAGAAGTTCAAGGAGGTACAGGAAGCTTACGACCAGATAATGAAGGAACGTGAGAACGGTAGTAACCCATATAGTACTGGTTATTCTTCCTACGGTCAGGGTAGCTATAGCAGCGGTTCGGGAGATGACGATTCGCAGATGAACGCTGCTGCCAATTATCTGAATGCCGGTCGTTACCGAGAGGCTATCAATGTTCTATCCAATGTATCCGGACGCAATGCCAGATGGTATTATTACAGTGCAATCGCCAATGCAGGAATAGGTAATAATGTAATGGCAAAGGACCATATTACCCAGGCAATGAATATGGAGCCAAACAATCCGGAGTATACCAATCTGTTTAATCAGCTCCAGTGGCAGAACCAAAGATACACTAGTACCCGTTATAATGGTACCGGTAATCGCGGATATGGTTCGGGCAATCTGTGCTGTGATTTATGGTGTGCGGATTCCTTATGTGAATGTATGGGAGGAGATTTGATTTCATGCTGTTAAACGCGAAGAAGATGGCATTTCTGGGATTGCTTCTGGCGGTAACTGTGTTACTTATCGTATTGAGTGGTGTACTTGAATTTAACACCTTATTTCTCATAGGGGCTGCTTCCTTCGGTGTAGGAATTGCAATCAGGGAAAGCAGTATCCGTTTTGGCTTAGGTTTTTACATGGCCGCAATTCTGTTAGGACTTATTCTTGCTCCAAACAAGTTTTACTGTATTACCTTTGCGGCGATGGGATTCTATATTCTTGTGATCGAGTACTCCTTTGATAAGCTTGCCAATCTGAAGGGAAGCATCAGCAGAACAAAATTGTATTGGCTGATTAAGTATGTTGTCTTTAATATCATGTATATACCTATGATTTTGTTCCTCCCTAAGCTGATCTATCAGGGGAATATGAATCCGATGATTATTCTGATTATGATGCTTGCAGGTCAGATTGTATTACTGGTATATGATAAGGCTTATAATTATTTTCAAAGATTTATCTGGGGTAGATTTCGAAGCAAGTTACTGTAATCAAAGAATTCGATACTTATGGAAAGTAGGTCCTATGACTTACTTTTTTTTTGCGAATTCATAAGGCAAATCATAGCGAAAAGAGCTAAAATGAGATATAATAAGAGTGGTTCAAGATTATAAGAAGCAGGGGAGATGACTATGAGCGACTTAGAAGAAGGTATTATTATTTTAGATGAAGTCAGTATGATGAGACATAGAATAAGTGGCTTGCTTAATGACTATAAATTTCGAGTATATGAAGCCGTCTCAGATGTTGAACTATATAATATTTTAGCAGAAGAGGATGTTAATATCCGCCTCATATTAATGGATCTTGGGTATGATGTTAACAAAGGTTTTGAAATCCTTGCAAAAATTAAAGAAAAGAAACCCTATATTCCTATCTTTATTGTTACATCTCATAACAAAAGATTAGATTTTATTCGTGCAATGGCTGAGGGAGCAACGGATTATATACTCAAACCCTTTGAAGATGAACTCTTGCTGGAAAAGATATTGTCGACCGTAAGGACGAAGTATAAAATAATGTCTGATAATATTAACATCAGCTTTAATATTCATAATTATCTAAATGCAGAGCTGAAGAAGGCAAAGAAGGGGAATTATGAGATTACACTATTCATGTGCACTCTATTTGAGGTAGAGGGTGAAATACGTAATATAATTGAAAGCAAGTATTTGGTAGCTCTTGAACGGTTTTATGACAATATGAAGGCTCACCTATGGGAAACTGATGTTTTCGAACGTTACGGTTCCCAGACCTTCATTGGTGTATTCCCATATTGTACTGCGAAGAATGTGGACAAGCTACAAAAGAAAAGCATAGATTGCTTTCGCGAAATAGTGAAAGAAGATAAGGGATTAGCCGACTTAGAAATTGCGATGGCAACCATTACCTATCCGGTTGAGAATATGGAAGAGAAAGAGCTGCTATTAGCACTGGGAATGCGAATGAACCGTGTGGTAGAAGGAATGAAAGGGTAAAATGAAAGCAAATTAGTACTAGGGATATTATATTAATTATTGAAAGGTGGATGTAGGATGAGCGAAGGATTCTATTTACGAAGAAGTACCCCTGAATTACAGGGAGTACAATCAAAAGCTATTCTGGATTTTATTGAAGAAGTAGAAAAGATTAGAACGGATGATATGGGACAGGATTTTCATAGCTTCATGCTGTTACGACATGGGTTTGTAATTGCGGAAGGCTGGTGGAATCCCTATCAGAGCAATATGCCTCATGTTCTCTTTTCCTTAAGTAAGAGCTTTACGTCAACTGCAATTGGCTTTGCGGTAGAGGAAGGCTTATTATCGGTTGAGGACCTAGTGGTTACATATTTTAAGAATGAATGTCCGAATCCAAGCGAGAATATGGCTAAGATGAAGGTGAAACACTTATTATCCATGAACACCGGTCATGTTGTTGATACTACTGGATATATGGTTGAAAGAGAGGATGGCAATTGGGTACAGGGCTTTTTAGAGGTTTCAGTAGAGAAGGAACCGGGAACGCATTTTCTCTATAATACCGGTGCAACCTATATGCTATCAGTTATACTACAGAAGATAACCGGGCAGAAGCTGATTGATTATCTGACTCCACGGTTGTTTGAGCCTCTGAATATTACCGATGCTACCTGGGAGATCTGTCCAAGGGGTTACAATACCGGTGGATTTGGCTTACGACTCAGTACAGAAGATATCGCTAAATTCGGTCAGCTCTATCTGGAGCAAGGGAAACTGGAGGGAAAGCGTATTCTTTCTCCTGAATGGATTAGAGAAGCAACCTATGCTCATAGTGATAATTCTGCCGGTGGTCCGGGAGATTGGGGTCAAGGCTATGGCTATCAGTTCTGGAGATGCAGACATAATGCTTACCGTGGGGATGGAGCTTTTGGACAGTACTGTGTCATTCTGCCGGAGCTTGATGTGGTGTTAGCGATTACCGGTGGGATGAAGGACCTGCAGAAGCCTCTTACTATAGTATGGGATAAGCTTTTATCTGGAATTACCGATCAGGAGCAGCAGGAATCCGATGATTATGTCAAACTGAAGAATAAGCTGTCGTCCTTACATTTATTATTGCCGGAGGGTAAGATGAATTCACCTTTGGAAGAAAGTCTGGAAGGAAAGCATTATCAACTGGAGGAGAATCCCTTCCATATGGATGAAATTTCATTTGGATTTCACTCACATGAGATTAGAATGACTATTAAAGTAGAGAAACAGGTGATTGAATATAAGGTAGGAATTGGACAATGGCAGGAGGGAAGCTTTCTCTTTGACGGTAGGCCGGAAAGAATTGTATTCACCGGTATTTGGGAGAATGATTCGACTTTACTGATCCAAGGCCGTTTGCTTGAGATGCCTTTTGCGATCAATCTTCTGATTCGTATTCTGGATGATAGTCTGGTTCTTGAGCAGAAACTGAATGTAGGGTTTGATAATCCTCAACCGATCTTGATCAAGGGACTTTTGGTATAATGATTCACTGCTAATCTTAAGAATTTATAAAGAATTCGACATTGAGGTCATTTTGAATAGTAAATCTGCCGATATCACTGATAACATCCTTTTCTTTTGGAAAAGTATGTATTACAATAGGATAAGTACGGTACAAGGAGGTACAATTTCATATCGAACAAAAGAAAGGTGAAAGGAACAAATATGCGTGTACATAACTACAAAATGACAAAAATCCGCAGGATTTTGGGATTAACTTCAGCTCTTTTTTTGATGTTGCTATTGATTTCTTTGCTATCAAAACCAGTGAAGGCTGCGACAAATATCTCAGTTAAGGAGATCAATTATCAAAACAGTACCATTACCTTACAGCTTAATGAAGGTGATACTGCTGTTTACTTCTCAGATTCGACGAAGAAAACCTGGGAGGAGATACCTGGAACGATCAGTAGTAATAAAACGATAACCTTTGATATCTCATGGGTAACTGCTACCAAGAATTATGTGTTAAACTTGAAAGGAAATTACTCCACCTCCATAATCTCCGTAACTATTCCCAAACAGGCATCTAATTTTACGGCTAGTTTTAATAAGGTCAAGGGCACAGTCGCCTTTAAAAATATCGGTATTCGCAAAGTGGAATGGCGAAAGAAGGGAAGTACAACCTGGAATGTAGTGGATAACAATACAATCGCCTCCGAACTAAGTCTTCTCTATACCAACGGAGCAACAGTATACTTTAGACTGGCTCCGGTGAATGGCACCGGTGTTACCAATATAGGCTTTCGACCGAGCAAAGAGGTAACAGTAACAATTGCGAAGAAGGCTTCCGCACCTAGCGTGGTAATTAATGGCTCCAAATTCAGTATCGCTGTGAAAAAAGGCATGGCTTACCGCACCTTAAATAGTAATGGAACAACGACGGATTGGACTACGATTAGTAGCTCAACCGATCTGCTTTTAAAGAATATTGCACCTAGTGTGTTGTATAACACGAATACAGTTACTCAGTCAGCCATCACCTTCCAATTCAGGACGAATGCAACAAGTTCAGCATTGGTGTCTAAGACAGCGACAGTGAATGTTCCGGTACAGGAAGGCCCCCCAAGTTCTGATAACTACGGGATTGCTTTAAGCTATACCAGCTCCAGTACTCTGTCACTACAGGTTAAGGCTGCTAATAATACCGTACCCTTTGAATATACCATCGTAAAAGAGGGAAGTGAATTGAATTACCAGACTGCGGTCTGGACAGCAATTACTTCGAGCACAGCACTTCCTATCGATAGTACTGCAGCCAAAGCAGGCAGCCATATCTATGTCCGTAAGAAGTCCATAGGAACTACCGAAAGCACAGATTTTGCACTGGCCTCTGCTGTACTCGATGTCACCGGTGTAACTGGAGTGCTGTATCCGGGAGCACCTGCACCGACCACACTGACAACACTCATCACAACGGCAGGAGTATGTAAGTCCGGTAAAGCCGCCAGTCATCTGACTTTTAGCTTATATAGTGCGACCCAGACCACTGTGTCCGCCTTAAGCTTTGTAGATGCGTATGGAATATCCAGAGGATCCGTAAGCATTAAGAGTACGGTTGCCAAGAACCCGAATAGTAGCAGTAACACGGATAAATATATTATAACAACTAAGATCACCTCTACTGAGAGTATTGATGCAGTAACGGAAGAATTATTATATGCTAAGGTTACCTTGGCAAATTCCGATGTAATTACAAGTACAGCAAATGTCGGTATTCTGTTATATTTGTATCCGAAGACGATAGTACATAATCCAACGGAAGCTGATTATACGAATAACTTCAAGAGAGTTTATCTGTCGAATGACAGTAGTGATGCAAGGACCTTTAAATTCCGATTAGATCTCGGAACGGTGAATGTGATTGACACTACAGCAATAGGTAAATATACCTCAACTCCAACCGCAATCAACTCCATCTTATATGATAATTATACTCTATCAGCCGGGACGGATTACTCGGTAGTTTATAGTTCGTATATCAATGATGATGATGTTACGGTTGCTACTGCAACGGTCACCGTGAATGTGGCTAATTTTGAGAACTCCTCCCAGATTGATATTACTGACGCGGCAGCGCCTCTACAGATTAATCTGAATAATAATGAAATCCTGGATGAGGAGATTGCTATCACACTGATTAATACAGCAACTCTGAAGGATATTCCCATCGCCTGGTCCATTACCGAGGGTAGCTTAAAGG